>CAIYSH010000367.1 GCA_903928755.1 uncultured Alphaproteobacteria bacterium
CCCGCATGGAATTGTCCATGACGGCCCGGTCAGCGAAATCGACTGATTTATCCGGGTTGATGATCTGGACGTGGCCCTCCGCCGTCATGATCCCGCGGGATTGGTCATAGACGATATGGTCTGCGCGGACGGTTCGTCCCTGATATCGGACCTCTACAGACCCGGAAGCCGTGGTGATCTGGGTTTTGTCGTTCCGCGCGACTTCATCAGCTTCGAGGTAGAGCTCTCCGACCTCCAGGCCGTCCGAGGGAAGTGTTGCCGGCGCGGGCCTTGGCTCCGCATGTCCAGGCGCAGACCAGGACAGCACCACAAGGGCGACGCCTGCGAGCAGACCTGGTTTGGCCGAGGGGACTCTCAATTTCATGATCCCCCCTGTAATCGCGACGGCCTTGAATGGCTATATGGCAAGTCTAACCATCCTCAGTGTAGCAGAGCAGCATCAGTCCGGACAGCAGGGCGATTGTCGGGGGGGCCCAGGCGGCCAGGGTCAGGGGAATGATGTCGGCACCAGCCAGGGCCCCGGAAAACTGGTTGAAGAAAAAGAAAACGAAGCCAAATGCTGCTCCGACGCCGGCCAGGCCTGCCAGGCCCCCCAGACGGTCCAGTCTCAGTGAGAAAGCGGCAGCCAGGACTGCCATGGCGGCGAAGAGGAGGGGGGTGGCCAGCAGTTGCTCCAGACGCAGGCGGTAGCCTGCCGCACTGAAACCGGCCAGTTCCGTCTGGCTGATGGCCCCTGGAAGTTTCCAGAATGAAATGGACTCGGGGGAGGACAACCGCTCCATGGCCGATTCCGCATCCAGGGTGGACCTGATCGACAGGGAGTCCGATCTGACCGAATTCTCCCCGGCTGAGGCCTCGCGAACATCTGTCAGTCGCCAGAATCCGGGAACGAGCTCTGCGCCCCCTGCCTCTATGCGGCGTTTGAACCGGGGAAGGTCCCTTTGGTCCTTCTGGTAGATATAGACCGAAACCCCCCTCAGGTGCACCTTGCCCTGTCGGCTGTCGCGGGCCCTGGCATGGATGACCATGAGGTTCTTCTCATCGCCCTGGCGCAGCCAGACCTCCTTGGGGGTATCCCCAAGGTAGGTGTCCATCAGGCTGGCCCGCTTGGATTCGAAGCGCGCTGAAAGATCGGCGGCAAGCGGATTGAATAGCGTTACCGTAAGGGCACCGGCCATGAAAGCAGCCGCTGCCGATGGAACGATGAACCGCCAGGCCGATACCCCTGCGGCGCGCATGGCGACAAGCTCGCTCCGCCGGTTCATGCCGATATAGGCGCTCATGCCTCCGCCAAGGAAGACAAAGGGCAGGAGCAGCAGGATCATGCCCGGTGACTTGTAGAGGGTCATCAGGAAGAGATCGCCCACCCCGACATCAGCCCGGACGCCAACAGATCGGGAAAGGTCGACGAACTGCACCAGAAGGATGACCGCCGAGATCACGGCCAGGGCCGAGCCGACTCCTGCAAATGTCCGGAAAAGGACATATCTGTCGAGGCGTCCCATCCTGGTTATGCCGCCCTGGTCCGACCCACGAACGCATTCCTGCGGGTCTTGCGTATATCGATGAAACGGGAAACCTTCTGCTGGAACAGTCCTGCCAGAGCCCAGGTCATGCCGCCGATCGGAACCACATACTGCATGACATTCAGCCAGGCGTTGTTCTCGCTGGCCGCCTCGATCGCGAAACCGACAATGCGCAGCAGGGCCGCCGCGCCCCCGATGGCCGCCATGCGTTGCCCATAGCCCATGCGGGAAAATCCGCCGCCGATGATGGCCCAGAGGGCGAAGCACATGAAGGTCAGGTTGTAGAGCGGTGTTGAAAGCCGCGCGTGACCTTCTGCCAGCAGTTTTTCATGGTTACGCCTTTCCCAGTCCTGGGTGAGATCCGGGAAGAACAGCTCATGAAGATAGCGGTCGGAGGGCTTGTAATGGACCAACTCACTTGATCTTGAAAGTTGCGAAAGTTCAAAGGGATAGTCGTCGAAAGTCAGATAGTTCAACACACCCCGCTTGGAAAATTCCTGCGTCGAGCCCTTGTGCATTTCCAGAACGGCCTTTCCCGCGCGCTTGATGATGCGACCTTCGTCTGCCGTGTAGGTGGTCGCCGCGCCGTCAGCCCCGGCCTGGTGGATGAAGAGATTATGGATCATGCCGCCATTATCGATGCTCTGGGCGTACACCGTCAGACCTGGAGCCGGGGCCGTAAACTCGCCCTCACGGACCAGGGTCGAGGCAAGGTCGGTCCTGACCTCGAACAGGACTTCCCGCATGGCCCTCAGGGAGGCTGGCTGGACCCATAAATTCAGAATGAGGCCCAGCAAGGTCATGACGGAGGCAAGCCTCAGGGCCGGGGAAATCACACGCCATCGGCTCATGCCTCCGGCGAAACAGACCACGATTTCCTGATCCACGGCCAACCGGTTCAAGGTCATCAATGCCGCGACGAAAAGGGCTATCGGCATGACCATGTTGATCAGCTGGGGCATGGCCAGCAGGGTCACCTTGAGAAAGACCAGGGCGCTCTGTCTCTGGCTGACAATGATCTCGAGCTGGCTGAGACTTGTGGAAAGCAGGGCGATCGCCGTCAATGCGACCACAGCAAGGAATGTGGGGGCAATCAGCTGTCGCAGAAGATAACGGTCGATCAGGCGCATGACGAAGAAAATGGGTCCCCGCTGACGTTTTGCCGCGCCCAGCTTGTACACTCGTTCTAAATCATGGGTCGCTGCCCTGCACAACCTTGCGAGAAGACCGTAACGGCCGATACCATGCAGGGCTCCAGTCTGCTTCGCCCACTTTGAGAGTTTTTCCATGCAAATCGCCTTCGTCGCCGCTGACCAGGATCTTTCTGCGAACGCCGTTCTCGGCCTGCTGACCTGCGAGGGGTCAGCGCTTCTGGCTTCGGATGGCCCCTATGCCCGAGCGGCTGCCGGGAGCCGGTTCACGGGGGGCAAGGGCCAGACCCTGGACATACTGGGCTCCGATACCGCGACACGGATCGTATTGGTCGGTGTCGGCAAGGCGGCCGAGTTCGACGCCATGGCAGCCGAAAACGGTGCGGCCGCGGCCTTTGCGCATGTGAAAGCCTGCGGGCTGTTGTCGCTCCGCCTGGTCCTGCCGGTGGACGATCCCGCTTTCGCGGCCCAGGCCGCCCTTGGCGTCCGGCTGGCAGCCTATCGTTTCGACAGATACCGGACCAAGGAAAAGCCGGAGGTCAAACCCTCCATCGCCAGTGTTGAAGTTGTCACTGCCCATCCTGAGGCCGCCAGCCATGCCTTCGGTCCGCTTGCTGCACTGGCGGACGCGGTCAGCTTTGCACGGGACCTGGTCTCGGAGCCGCCGAACGTCCTCTATCCGGAAGAATTCGCCCGTCGCGTCAAGGCCCTTGAGGGGCTCGGGCTGCAGGTTGAAATCCTGGGTGAGGCCGAGATGGCCAAGCTGGGCATGGGCTCACTGCTCGGCGTTGGACAGGGCAGCACCCGGGAGAGCCAGCTTGCCATCCTCAAGTGGAACGGTGCCGCGGACCCGGCTGCCCAACCGATTGCCTTTGTCGGCAAGGGGGTCTGTTTCGACACGGGTGGCATCAGTCTGAAGCCTGCCGATGGCATGGAGGACATGAAGTGGGATATGGGCGGGGCAGCGGCCGTGGCTGGCCTCATGCATGTGCTCGCCGGGCGCAAGGCCCGGGTAAACGCCGTGGGCATTCTGGGCCTGGTGGAAAACATGCCCGATGGCGGGGCGCAGAGACCCGGGGATGTCGTCACATCCATGTCCGGACAGACCATCGAGATCATCAACACGGACGCTGAAGGCCGTCTGGTTCTCGCCGACGCCATCTGGTACTGCCAGGACCGGTTCAAGCCGAAGTTCATGGTCGATCTCGCCACCCTGACCGGCGCGATCATCATCTCACTTGGCAACGACTATGCAGGCCTCTTCAGCAATAATGACGAGCTGGCAGAGGATCTGCTGGCCGCATCAAAGGCTGAATCCGAGCCCCTTTGGCGGATGCCCTTGCCGCCGCATTACGACAAGGGGATCGACAGCATGATTGCCGACATGAAGAATACCGGAGGCCGGCCCGGCGGTTCCATTACTGCGGCGCTCTTCATCCAGCGCTTCGTCAATGGGGTGCCCTGGGCGCACCTGGATATCGCGTCTACGGCCTGGGCCAAACCGTCCAGCAAGCCGACCAGTCCGGACGGTGCCACAGGTTATGGCGTTCGCCTTCTGAACCGCATGGTTGCCGACAGATACGAAGGCTGACCATGGCCACAGGAGAGGTCTGGTTCTATCATCTGGAGCGTTCAAGCCTCGACCAGGTCTTGCCGGAATTGCTGGAAAAGACCCTGGCCCGGGGGTGGAAGGCGGTCGTGAGGCCCCGGACGGAGGCGCAGATCCAGCATCTGGACAAGTGGCTCTGGTCCTACCGGGATGACAGCTTCCTTCCCCATGGTCTGGCCAATGAGCCCGCCAGTTCGCGCCAGCCCATCGTCCTGACAACGGGCCCGGAAAATCCGAACACCGCCGAGGCTCTGTTCCTGGTTGCAGGGGCGGAAGCCCAGGACATGGATGGCTATACGAGATGCATCATCCTGTTTGATGGCGCTGACGAGCAGGCCTTGGTCAAGGCGAGAGGTCAGTGGAAGGCTGTCAAGGCGACGGGCGCGACGGCCAGCTACTGGAAGCAACTGTCACGGGGATGGGAGAAGCAGGCATGAAGACTTACCGGACCTTGCTGCTCGTCGGATTGCTTGGCCTTGCGGCCTGCGCTTCGGAACCACCGCCGCCTGCGACACCCCCGACGCTGGCTTTACCCCCTTTACCGCCGCCGCCGCCCCCTAAACCTGTGCCCATGGCGGAAGATCAGTGTCGGGCAGGTGCTGTCATGGGGCTTATCGGTCGCTCCCGACGGGAAATTCCCGTCCCGGTTCTGCCAGAGCTACAGCGCGTGGCCTGCACCACCTGTCCGATAACCCGGGACTTCAACCCAAGGCGTCTCAATTTCTTCTTCGACGCAGAGACCGGGCTTATCCAGGAAATCCGGTGCGGTTAGAGGGCTGTCGTTGTTTGACGATCGACGGAAGGGCCAGTTCCGGAATGGCCCGGCTGTAAAGGTCAAGCGGCTTCATGCCTTGAAGTGGGGCGTCGTCGGCCGCGTCTGCCCCGGCAAAGCCGATGCTGCGGCAGAGACAGGTCCCGATCTGAGGGATTTCCGGATTTTCGAAAGCTTCACAAGGCCGTCCTGAGGACAGGTGACGGCAAGGGCCGGGATTGCAAAGGCCCGGTGGGTTCAGACCAAAGGCTTACCTCCCCGTCGTGGGGAAGACATCTTCAGCGAAGGGCTTCGTAGGCCTCGACTGCCGCCAGCCACTCAACTTCTGCAGCGTCCAGTTTTGCCTGGGCCTGGCTTCGCTGGCGACCCAGCTCGGCTGCCCGGCCAGGATTTTCGGAGAATACCTTGGGGTCCGTAAGGGCCTTGTCGAGGTCTGCCACGGCTGCCGTCGCCCGGGCCAGAGCCGCTTCGGCATTTTCTGCGCGCCGACGGGCCGGGCCGGTCGGGATCCTTGCCTTGGGTGCTTCAGCTTTGGGCGGCGGCGGTGGCGTGGGTTCGCTCTTCACCTGGGTCGGACTGCGCGCCGCGGCCCGGGAGCGTTCAATCACCAGTCTGGCATAATCATTCATGTCACCGTCGAAGGGGGCCAGGCCCCCGTCTGCGGCGAACCACAGGCGATCTGCCACAAGTTCCATCAGCGACCGGTCATGGGTGATCAGAATGACCGCCCCCTCATAGTCGTTCAGGGCATCCAGCAGGGCGCGACGACTGTCGATGTCGAGGTGATTGGTCGGTTCATCGAGGATCAGAAGGTGAGGGGCCTCCAGAGCCACCATATTCAGCAGCAACCGGGCGCGTTCCCCCCCCGAGAGGCTGGCGACCTTCGTCTCGACCTTCTGAAATCCTATGCCCCATTGTGCCAGGCGGGCCCGGCGACTGGCCTCGCTGGAGTCCGGCATGGCGCGTCGGATGATTTCCAGCGGCGTGTCGCTGGGATCCATGGCCTCGATCTGGTGCTGGTGGAACCAGCCGACCTTCAGGCGGCGATCACGGCGCATTTCCCCTGACTGGGGCTCAAGGGCTCCGGCCACCAGTTTGGCGAAGGTCGATTTGCCGGCCCCGTTTACCCCCAGGATACCGATCCGGTCATCCAGATCGATGCGAAGGTTCATGCCCTTGAGGATCGGCTTGCCCGCTTCATAGCCTGCGGAGACCCCCTCAAGGCGGATCAGGGGCGGGGGCAGGGGCTTTTCCGGCGAGGGCAGGATGAAGGGGGCCGTATGCTCTGCGGCAACCGGCGACACCGGCGGCAGTTTGGCCAGCTGCTTCAGCCGGGACTGGGCCTGGGCCGCCTTGGACGCCTTGGCGCGGAAGCGGTCGACAAAGGCCTGCAGGTGCGCGCGCTGGGCATCGACCTTCGAGCGTGTCGATTCCTGGAGGCGGGCCCGTTCTTCACGCTGCCGTTCGAAATTGTCGTAATTGCCAGGATAGAGATCCAGCTTGCCGTCGATCAGATGCAGGATGTGGTCGACGGAGTTGTTCAGGATTTCGCGGTCGTGGCTGATGATGATGGCGGTATTCGGATAGCGACGGAGCCTTGCCTCAAGCCAGAGCGCACCTTCCAGGTCGAGATAGTTGGTGGGTTCATCGAGCAGCAGAAGATCCGGCTCGGCAAACAGGGCCGCGGCCAGGGCAACCCGCATGCGCCAGCCGCCTGAGAACTCGGCCATGGCCCGCGAAAGATCGGCATGTGAAAAGCCCAGGCCGGACAGGATCTCGGCCGCACGGCTGGGGGCCCGATCCGCCCCGATCTCCGAAAGGCGCGCATAGATTTCGCCAAGATGTTCAGGCTCTGCGGTTTCAAGGCTGGCCGTCAGCCTTTCCCGTTCCTCGTCGGCGGCCAGAACGGTATCCAGCAGGCTTACAGGCGTGGCGGGGTGCTCCTGGTCGACAGAGGCGACCCTGGCCGATCTGGGATAGCTGATCTCGCCATCACCAGCGTGCAACTGGTCGAGCACCAGCTTGAACAGGGTGGATTTTCCCACGCCATTGCGGCCCACCAGGCCGACCTTGGCGCTGACAGGGAGGCTGACGGTCGCATGGTCGAAGAACCGGCGTCCCCAGGAGTCGAAGGTCAGATCATTGATTTGCAGCATGGCGGTGGCGGGCTTTAGCAGACCCCGAATGCTGCGTCGCGGCAGGAATGCGTTTTCCGCATATTGGCCTTCCATGGCCAGGCGGTTATAAGCCGCCACCCGTTTGGGGGACCCTCCGCCCGAGCCTCAAGAAAAAAGACACCGAGATCATGACTGAACGCACCTTTTCGATCATCAAGCCCGACGCGACCAAGCGTAACCTGACCGGCAAGATCAACGCCGTGATCGAAGACGCTGGCCTGCGCATCATTGCCCAGCGCCGGATTCAGATGACGGAAGCCCAGGCCCGGAAGTTCTACGAAGTTCACAGTGAGCGCCCGTTCTATGGCGAACTGGTCGAGACCATGACCTCGGCCCCGGTGGTCGTGCAGGTTCTGGAAGGCGAGAATGCCATGGCCCGCTATCGCGAAGTCATGGGCGCGACCAACCCGGAACAAGCCGCAGACGGCACCATCCGCAAGCTGTTCGCCCTGAATGTTGGCGAAAATTCGGTGCACGGCTCTGACAGCCAGGAAAATGCCCAGCTTGAAATCGCCCAGTTCTTCACGGACGCCGACATCGTCGGCTAGGGGATGACCCGGTAAGGGGGGCGGTTTTCGGATCCCTTCCTGCTGAAGCTCTGGACTCTTTTTGGTGCGCGGGAATGGTTTCCAAACCCGCGCACCTGGGTTA
>CAIYSH010000368.1 GCA_903928755.1 uncultured Alphaproteobacteria bacterium
ACCAGGCATCTGACTTCCCGGAACACGGCCCTGGCCCGGGCTTCCTGCCCGGGGTCAACCAGCCGCTCATCCGGATCTGCCGCGGCAGCAAGACTGAAGACTGCCGCAATCAGGACAAGGACGCGTTTCATGCAACAGCGCCCGATCGCTTGCCGACGGCCAGCCGGAGCCGGCGATCTGAAAGGGAAAGAAATCCCCCCAGGGCCATGGTGAGGGGCCCAAGGAAGATCAGCAGGGCAAGGGGGTTCCAATAGGCGCGGACCAGCCAGACCGGTGCGCCATTTCCGCCCCTGCGCTCACCCAGCACTACATAGAGATGGTTCAGTCCCAGGGTGCAGATGGCAACTTCCGATGTGGTCTGGCGACCCGCCGGGTAGAACCGGCGTTCCGGAGCTGGACGGCAGATTTCCACACCTGCCTTCCGGGCCGTGATCAGACCCCGCTCGGCATCGAAATTGGGCCCATCAATGGCGACGATCTGATCGAGTGTAAGTTCGTAGGCACCAACCTGCAGGTGGCCGCCCTGGGCCAGGGTTTCAGCGGCTTCGACCCGCCAGCCGGTTTCGAAACAGGCTCCGATCACGAACAGACCCAGACCGGCATGGGCCAGGGTCATGCCCCAGCTGCCCCTTGGCAATCTGGTCAGACGACGCCAGGATTCAGCTGCGGCGACCTTCCTGAGCTTGATCCGTTCCGCGATTTCGACCAGGGCACCGGCGATCAGCCAGGCCCCTATGCCCAAACCTGCACTGGCCAGGGCCTTTCGGGGACTGACCAGGGCAAAGGCAAGCAATCCCACGGCAATGGCCGCAAGGGCAGCCACGGCAAGTCGCTGATAGACCCCCCTGGCATCGCCCCGCTTCCAGGACAGCAGGGGTCCGGCCGGCAGCAGGATCATCAATGCCACCATCAAGGGCGTGAAGGTCAGATTGAAAAACGGCGGCCCGACGGAAATCGGCTCACCGGTCGCCGCTTCCCGTATCAGCGGATAGAGGGTGCCCATGAGGACGGTCATGGTGGCGGCCGCCAGCAGGATATTGTTCAGCACCAGGGCGCTTTCGCGGCTGATCGGCGCAAACACCCCGCCGGGCGCGAGGACCGGAGCCCGCCAGGCAAAGAGCGCGAAGGCGATCCCGGCTGTCACGGCCAGGATACCCAGCAACAGGGCGCCCCGGGTCGGATCGACAGCAAAGGCATGAACCGAAGTGAGCACGCCTGATCGCACGAGGAACGCACCCAGCATGGAAAAGGTGAAGCCGGCGATGGCGAGGAAAACCGTCCAGCCCGAAAGGGCACCCCGCTTTTCGGTCACAATGGCCGAGTGCAGGAGGGCTGTGGCGATCAGCCAGGGCATGAAGCTGGCATTTTCAACCGGATCCCAGAACCACCAGCCGCCCCAGCCCAATTCATAATAGGCCCAGAATGCACCCAGCATGATTCCGACGGTCAGCAGGCTCCAGGCGGCCAGGGTCCAGGGGCGCACCCAGCGCGCCCAGGCCGCGTCGACACGACCTTCGATCAGGGCGGCAACCGCAAAGGAAAAAACCACCGAAAGACCGACATAGCCCGCATAGAGAAACGGCGGATGCACGGCCAGAGCCGGGTCCTGCAGCAGGGGGTTCAGGGAGCGCCCCTCCACCGGAATGTCCAGCAAACGCAGGAAAGGGTTGGAGGCCAAAACCGTATAGCCCAGGAAGACACTTCCAAGAATGCCCTGGGTCATGACGGTAAGGGCTTTGAGGTCCCGTGGGAGATTCCGACCCAATCCGGCAATGGCGGACCCGAATCCGGTCAGGGCCAGGCACCAGAGGAGCATGGAGCCTTCGTGGCTGCCCCAGGTTCCGGCTATCCGGTAAAGGAGTGGCTTTTCCGTGTGCGAGTTTGCCGCAACATTGGCGACTGAAAAGTCCGATGTGATGAAAGCGTGCATCAGGACGGCAAAGGCCAGGGCTACAGACAGGAATGCCGCCAGCGCGGCCCCTTCACCTGCCCCGGCCAGCAGGGTAGATCGACGCCAGCGGCCTGTGGCAGACAGGCCCGCCTGAGCCAGTGAAAGACACAGGGCCAGGACCAGGGCGAAGCTTCCGAATTCAACGATCATTTCGGTGACCCATAGGTCGCTGCGTCGCCATTACCTCGCCACTCACCCTGCTTCTTCAAGGCCTTGGTGAGTTCTTTTGGCATGTATCGCTCGTCATGTTTGGCCAGGACCTGCCTGGCCTCAAAAATCCCGTCCCTCCGGAAGTGACCCGTCGCGACAATGCCCTGCCCCTCCCTGAAGAGATCCGGCAGGTCGCCCTGAAAGACAATGCGATCAGACAGGGTCTGATCCCGGACAACGAACTCGACCTGGCCATTGCCATGTTTGACCACACTGCCGGTCTGGACCAGCCCGCCCAGTTGCACGGATCTCCCCGGCGGGGGATTGGCCGCAGCCGCCTGTGACGGGGTGTAGAAATAGGAGATCGAGTCAGAAAGTCCCCAAAGGGTCAGGCCTACCGCCAGACTCAGCACAGGGGCGACTGCCGCAAAAATGACCAGGCGTCGCCGCGCCTTCGGCGACTTCGGAAGCCAGCTGCTCACCGGATCGCCTCCGCCTTCGAGGCTGCATCCAGCTGGGAGATGACGTCCGCCCGACCGCGATAACGTGCCCGGGCCTGAGCCAGGGCTGCGTCCCGCGCCGGGGCATCGCCCAGAACGGCATAGGACCTCACCAACCTGACCCAACCCTCTGGATCGTCGGGATTCCCCTTCAGCTTTTCAGCAAGTCCGGCCACCATGTTCCGGATCATGGTCATCTGATCGCCATTCCCGCCCGGTGCAGCCCCGGGCTTCACCGCCGGATGAGGGGCGAGGGCTTCCTTGATTGCCCGTGCCAGGTCTGCGTGACGGGGATCTTCAGGTGGCAGGTCGGCGTCGATGGCCTTGAGCCCGGCGACAGCACCATCTCGATTACCGTCCTGATCCATGGCCCGAGCCAGGTGGAAACGCGCCACCATGGCCTTCGGATCCCGCTTTACGGCTTCGCGGAAGGCATTTCGGGCGGATTCCGACTCCTGGCCTTCAGCTTGCATGACCAGGACCTCGCCGAGCATTTCCCACAGGTCAGATCTGGTTGGAGCCAGGGTGATCGCTTTTCGCAGGGCGCGCGCGGCACCGGAGGGATTTTCAGACTGCGCCTCGGCCAGGGCAAGATATCTCAATCCGTCGGGGTCCTGCCTTTGGGCCGTCACAAGGCGCAGGACTGCCGCCATTTCAGGTGCGGTCAGTTGCCCGGGAGGGGTGGTTCGCCACTGTGCGATGCGCCCGGCCATGGGCTGATCGGGCAAGGCCGGAGCTCCGACCGTCAGGTACAGGGCAAGGGCCATACCCGCGACCAGAGCGACCACGCCCCCAACCCAGAGCCTGTGAACACCTCCGGAGTTCCAGGCCACCACCTGATGGTCAGCCGCCCCGAGCAGACGGCGCCCGGCTTCGGCCCTGGTTGTTGCATGCTCCTCGGCATTGATGAGTCCAGTGTCTGCCAGGGCGTCCAGTTCGCTCAATTGCCGACGATAGACGTCCAGCGTCGGGTCTGACGACCCGCCGTTGGACGCGGCACCAGCCGCGCGGAACATGACGATTATGGCAGCGGCGGAGGAAAGGGCGCCCGCGGCCACCCAGAGCGAGATCATGAGCAGGGTTTAGCGGGTTTACGCGTTTCGCGCGAGGGGGCGATCAGCCATATTTGGCAAGATCCCTGCGATGATTATCCAGAGCGGCGTCAATGCGTCGACGCATCAGATCGGCGCTGACGGAATTGCCCATAAGTGAAAGAAAATCGGCAGCATGGGTCAAATGCTCCAGGGCCAGGTCGAAATCCTCAACTTCACGGTCCCGGATCAGGGCAAACCCATCCTCGGCATAGCGATCAAGGGTCTCGGCCGCTGCTTCCAGGATCCGTGTTCGCGCAGATGCAAAGCCACCCAGGCTCGCGCTCGGACGAATGGCTTCGATGAAGGTCATCAGGGTCTTTAGGTTGTTGATGTCCTGGCCAGTGGGGGATTTGGTCATCCTGGGCACCTTGCGGCTGGAATGCTCGCCGCGGACGACATGATAGGGCAAGGCAGTGCCGATCATGGGCTCAATCTTGCGCAGTCGGCTTTCGACCGTGTTGGCAAGTGTCTGCTTCTGCTTCTGGACCCGGGCACCCCAGCCACTGTCACGGGTAAATTCTATGCCGCTCTCCAGCTCGGAAATCTGCCGTGCAGTCAGGTGTATGAGGGCGGCAACAGTTCTGGCCTCGTCCGGTGTTTTGGTGTGATCGAACCGGCCGATTTCGGTCAGGTTGATATCGACCAAGTCCATCACACGGATCGGGAAGGATGAAAGCTCTGATCCGGCGAAATAGGCCTGGGTCGGGCGGTCCATGACCAGGGAAATCAGCCTGATGATCTGCCAGGGCTCATCCATTCCTGCGGCAAGCATTTCGAACAGCAAAGGACCATTATCTTCGGAAATGGCTATAGCATCCCTGTAGGTTACCCTCAGGGCCGCAGCGCGCGCATCATCGGGCCTGTCGACCCAGTCGGTCAGACGGTAGGAGGCTTCCCTGACCACGGGTGCCAGTTTCAGGCACGCACAAAAGGCCCCCAACAGATCGGGTCCGTGGGCGCTCAGTCTGCTGGCCGCGGCCTTGTAGGCCTCTGACTTCTCGCCTTGAAGGCCATCACAGATGCGGCGCAGCAGGCCATTGAGCGGCCCGGAGCGCGACTCTACGGACCCCCCCTCAAGCAGGCCTTTGACCATGGAAATCTGATCTGGCGCATCTTCCTTCAGAGCCGTCCAGAGCAGAGGCAAGACAGACTTCGGGAAGATCAGCCGATCCTTTACCAGGCCAGGATCTGCAAACATGCGGCTCAATGGACTGAAGACAATATCGCGAAAGCGCCTGTCGATCATCTCGAACGCTATGAGCCCGCGCACCTCTGAAAAGGCGACATCGAGATTACCCGCAAGGGCCGAATGCAGGCCTCTGACGACACTGTCGGGCGAGGTCGACATGAGGGTTCGGACGATTTGGATCTTGCGGTCGGAAAGACCGGACATTCGGCGCTCCAGACACAAGAGTCCCTTACGTGACTGAAACCTTACGGCGAACTAGGTTAATTCAATCCAAAGAAGAATGCCGACATTGGACCGCTACCCGAAATTGTCAGGCCTGGGCGCGTGGCAGCTCCAGCCTTACAGACAGGCCGCCAAGTGAAGAGGCCCCGAGGTTCAGCTTCCCGCCATAGGACCGCGCCAGTTCGTCGATTATGCTGAGGCCGAGACCCGACCCCGGTGCCCGTTCATCGAGCCTTGCGCCGCGAGGCAGAACAACAGCCCACTGCGTCTCTGTCAGACCCTGACCGTCGTCCTCAATTGTCAGGAGAAATCGATCATCTGACTGGCCGATGGCGCGGACCCGCACCTTCGAACGGCCCCATTGGCAGGCGTTTTCCATGGCATTTCCGGCCAGCTCGAGCAGGTCCTGCCGTTCCCCCAGGAAAAAGAGGTCTTCATCGGCATCCCAGTCGATGGCCATGGGTTTTGAGGCATGTATACGGTCGAGGGTTCGCGACAGTTCATCCAGCACCTCGGCTACGGAAGTCCGCTCACCCAGCCCCTGTGCCCGGGCTGCTGCCCTTGCGCGGCGCAGATGATGATCGACCTGACGCCGCATGGCTTCAGCCTGCCGCGTCACGACCCCGGCAAGGTCTCCCGGATGCAGGTCTGCTTCTGCCAGCATCACCGAAAGCGGGGTCTTGAGGGCATGGGCCAGGTTACCGACATGTGTCCGCTGGCGGTCAACCACCTCCTGGTTGTGGGCCATCAGGGCATTCAGCTCTTCAGCAAGCGGGGTCAGTTCCTTGGGGTAGGTTCCAAGGATATGGTCTGACTTGCCCCTTCGGACCTCTGCGATCTCCCGGCTCAGGGCGAAAAGCGGGGTCAATCCCACCCGCACCTGAATGACAACAGCTGCCACCAGACCGGCACCCAGCAGCAGCAGGACCAGGGCCGTTGCGGTGGTAAAGCTGCGGATATCGCGGTTGAGCTCCGTGCGATCCTCCCCGGCCATGAAGATCAGCGGAACCTTGCGGCCGGGCAATGTCACCTGTGATGCCCGGGCACGCACGGGTTCGGACAGGGGCCCGCGGGTGTCATAACTGACCGGTGATCCCGGATTGACGGCCAATCGTGAGACCAGTTGTGGCGGAGCCCCCAGTTCGGAATCCCAGAGAGACCGGGACCGAACGAGAATCCGGATCTGCCCGCCGCCAACGGGGGTGGCAATCTGCCAATATTTACCCGAATAGGCCCTGAGGGCGCGCATATCGGTCAGAATCGGCGCCGCGACCCCGCCATCGGCCCTCACCGTCGAGCCCGCCACCAGATTGTCGATCAGTTCCGAAAGGCCCTGATCAAAACGTTTCAGGGCGGCCTGCTGAAACAGC
Source organism: uncultured Alphaproteobacteria bacterium (assembly GCA_903928755.1). Classification (GTDB taxonomy): domain Bacteria; phylum Pseudomonadota; class Alphaproteobacteria; order Caulobacterales; family Caulobacteraceae; genus Phenylobacterium. The sequence goes on from CAIYSH010000368.1 coordinate 6,477, forward strand.
ATGACCATGACCAGGGCCGAGACCAGCAAGGCAGCCAGGGACCAGCCCGCCGCCAGAATGACCAGGCGCCAGACAAGGGAAGGATGTCGGAAGACGGTCAGCCTCACACCTTGCCTGCAGCATCCCGAAGTTCGTCGATCGGGGCCGTCAGGCGGTATCCCAATCCACGCACGGTATCGATCCGGTCAGACCCGATCTTCTTCCGAACCCGGCCGATGAAGACTTCAATCGTGTTGGAATCCCGATCAAAATCCTGATCATAGAGATGCTCGACCAGCTCCGTGCGACTTATGACCCGGCCGTGATGCATCATCAGATAGTGCAGCAGCCGGTATTCAAGGGATGTAAGCCGCAGGGGCTCTCCATTAACGCTGGCACGGGCAGCCCTGGGATCGAGCCGAAGCCCGCCTACGGACAGACTGGGCGCAGCATGTCCGGCTGATCGACGCACCAGGGCGCGCAGACGGGCAAGCAGTTCTTCCGTATGAAATGGCTTGGTCAGATAGTCGTCGGCACCCGCATCAAATCCGGCGACCTTCTCGCTCCAGGCTCCCCGCGCCGTCAGGATCAGAACCGGGGTCGATACATTCCGTTGCCGCCAGCGCTCCAGGACAGAGACGCCGTCAATCTTGGGCAGGCCAAGATCCAGGATCACGGCATCATAGGGCTCGGTTTCACCCAGGAACTGGGCCTCCTCGCCGTCCGGGGCATGATCAACCACATATCCATTGGCTGAAAGGGCGATTTTCAGCTGTCGCGACAGGTCCCTGTCATCTTCTACCAGCAGGATGCGCATGACGATTTTACCTGGTGCAGATTGCGAAAAGTGGAAACCGGATTACGGATCGATGCATGCCCTAACCGCCCTGACGACCTATGATCTGGCCTGACTGGGCATCGACAATGAAGATGATCACCCGGTTGTCCGGCGTCTGCCAGGTGACGAAATAGGCACCTCGCCCATTCATATCGCCCAGGGTTGTGTTCAGCTGGCGGCCGGGGGTCCGCATGCCGATCTGCGCTATGACCGAGGCGAGTGGCACATGCCGCCCGCCCCGCACCGCATCAAGGGCCCTGTCCTGCTCTCCTGCACCAAAGGCACGTCGGTCAAAGCCGTGATAGTCCTGCGCGGCTACCGGCCACGGGAATATGGCTGTCAGCAAGATGGCGAGTGCAAAACAGGGCTTCATGGCCACCGTCTTGCGAGACCGGGCCTGAACCCAGTCTGAATGACTGCCATTTCAAGGGTCAGGCCTTGCATGCCAACGGACCCTAACGCTTGCGCGGCGTATAGGGCCGCCTGGCCCGCCACGTCTCTGCAAAGGCGAGCAGGTCTTCATCGGGCGTTTCAGGGAGGACCAGCACGAGGCGCGCAATCAGGTCACCACGCTTGCCCGCAGCGTCCGACAAACCCTTGCCCTTGAGCCTGAGCGCCTGGCCCGAATTGGCCCCTTTCGGCACGGTCAGGGTCACCGTGCCATCCGGTGTCGGTGCCTGCACCTTGCCACCAAGAACCGCATCCGGAATCGAGACCGGCAGGTCCATCACCAGCCCCTCGCCCTCGCGGCGAAAAGTCGGATGAGGCTTGATGATCAATTCTATGATCGCGTCACCGGGGCCTGCCCGTCCCGGCGAGCCCTGCCCCTTGAGCCTGAGGGACTGACCGTCTTCAGCCCCCCTGGGAATGGACATGTCTATGGTCCGTCCATCGGAAAACGAGATCCTCTTTTTCCCGCCATGGATTGCGTCTTCCAGCTCGATCTCGACCTTGGCGCGGACATCGGACCCACGGGGCGGAAAACCGCCGCCGTTGAATCCGCCACTGCGGCCACGCCCGAGTATGTCACCAAAGAGGTCACTCAGGTCGACTCCGTCGAAAGCTGCGCTACGCTGCGCCCCGCCGAAGGGTGAACCGCCCGGACCACCAGAGAAACCGCGCATGGTTTCCCGACCATCAGCGTCGATCTCGCCGGCATCAAACTTTTTCCGCTTTTCGACATCACCAAGAATGTCAAAGGCAGCACTGACAAGTTTGAACTTCTCCTCGGCAGCCTTGTTACCCGGGTTGGTGTCCGGATGATGCTGCTTGGCAAGCTTGTGGAAAGCCTTCCGGATCTCTGCAGCGCTTGCGCCACGGGATACACCAAGCTCCAGATAAGGGTCACGCGCCAAGGAACTGTTTCTCCGTCATCGGGCTGTCAGCACCCACTTAGGCAGTTTCACCTGCGAAGCAAGGGTTGTTGTTGCAAAAATACAACATAAAGACTATGCGCCGCGCTCATCCAGCAGATCCGGGGCCAGGTGTTCCAGAGCCTCTTCTTCGCCTTCCAGATCCGCCTCGCTGATGGTTTGCCCCCGAACCGACACCCCGGCCCTGTGGACGCTCTCTGGATCCCCACTGATCAGGGGATGCCAGTCAGCCAGACCGCGACCTTCGTGAATTCGCCGGTAGGCACAGGACAAAGGCATCCAGGCCAGGGCCTGCACCTTCTGCGGCGTCAGTTTGATGCAATCGGGAACGTGGAGCTTGCGGTTGGCATAGTCCGAACACTGGCAGGCCAGTGGGTCAAAAAGACGACAATGCACCCGCGCCGGCACGATTTCTCCGGTATCATCATCTTCGAACCGGATCAGACAGCAGAGTCCACAACCATCGCAGAGGTTTTCCCACTCCCGATCAGACATCTGATCTAGACGTTTTGTTTCCCAGTAAGGTCGTATGGCCATGTCCATCACGGTTTAGCCCAAGTTCACCCTGTCCGTCCCGCACTGCTTTTGGAATATGACCGAAGATCCCGATCATCCGCCTGTCCCGAAGACGGAAAATCCGCAGGGTGCCCCTGCGGGGTCCGGGCCGCCGGATTCCGGGCCTGTGAAAACCTACAGGGCTGACCTCCCAGCCCCACGGAAAAATGGCAAACAGAAGCACAAGACTGGTCGGGACGGACGCCGTAACCGTGGGGGCTGGAGGTTCTGGCTTGCAGCCATTGCGGGCGGCATTGCCCTGACCAGTCTTGCAGCCCTGCTGAGCGGATATGCCTATCTGCAGGAACATTACCTGCAGGATGTGCCACCAACACCGCCAAAGGAACAGCTCGATCTCATCAACCGCGCGCCAGCAATCCAGTTCTTTGACCGATCCGGAACACTGATTGCATCACGCGGTCCGAAATATGGCGACCGGATGCGCCTCGCCCAGCTTCCGGCCTATGTGCCAAAGGCCTTTCTGGCGGCAGAGGACCGACGGTTCTACCAGCATGGGGCCCTGGACCTGTGGGGCATAGCCCGGGCCGTCGTCGAGAATTACCGGGCCGGACGCGTCGTCCAGGGCGGATCAACCCTGACCCAGCAACTGGCCAAAGCCCTCTTTCTGACTCCGGACCAGACCCTGAAGCGAAAGGTACAGGAAGCAGTTGTAGCCCTTCGCCTGGCCCGCATTCTGACCCGGGACGAGGTACTGGAACTCTATCTGAACCGCACCTATTTCGGTGCCAACACCTTCGGCATCGACGCCGCATCGCGGACTTATTTCGGCAAGCCGGCCAGCCAGCTGACCCTGGCCGAATCCGCCCTTCTGGCTGCTCTGCCCAAGGCCCCGACCCGCATGGCCCTTACCCACAACATGGCCGGGGCCCTGGCACGACAAAGACGGGTTCTGAACACAATGGTCGAAGAGGGCTGGATCACGCCCCAGGACCGCGCCGCAGCCCTGGCAGACCCACCGAAGCTATCGGACCGGGATTCCGAGATCGACGGGATCATGGGGTATGCACTCGATTATGCCACCAATGAAGTCCTCAATCTGGTGCCCCGCAACAGCCCGGATCTCATGGTGCGTCTGACCATAGACATTCCGCTCCAGAAAGCAGGATCAGGCTATCTCAGACAGGTCCTGGACACCGATGGATCAAAGGCAGGGGCCAGCCAGGGGGCTCTCCTTGCCCTTTCGTCTGAGGGTGCAATCCGGGTCATGGCCGGCGGGGTGGACTACAATGACAGCGTCTTCAATCGCACGGTGCAATCCCGTCGGCAGCCGGGGTCCAGCTTCAAGCCCTTCATTTATGCAACCGCCCTCGAGAAGGGCATATCTCCGACGGACATGATCATTGATGGCCCGGTCCGGTTTGGCAGCTGGGCACCAAAGAACTATGGCGGCGGCTATCGCGGTCCGGTGACGGTCGAGACGGCCCTGACCCAGTCGATCAACACCGTCGCGGTCAAACTCGCAGAACAGGTCGGTGGTCCTGCCATCGGCCAGATGGCAGCACGCTTCGGATTCAGCGGAATTCCCGCAAACCCCGACCTGTCTGTCGCCCTTGGCACCTACGAAGTTCCCCTGATCGAACTGGTATCTGCGTTTCAGGTTTTCCAGAACCAGGGCCTGGCCCGGAGGGCCTATATCGTCGACGAGATCCAGACCCGGTCCGGTGAGCGGCTCTATCTGCACCAGGCATCGTCACCGCTTCCTGTTTACGACCCCTTCCACACCAGCATGATGGTGCGGATGATGAAAAAGGTAATCACCGAAGGCACAGGGACCCGAGCGGCCTTCGGGCGTCCGGCGGCTGGCAAGACCGGGACCAGCCAGAACTGGCGGGATGCCTGGTTCGTAGGTTTTACACCGGACTTCGCTACCGGGGTCTGGGTCGGCAATGATGACGGCACCCCGATGAACATGGTGACTGGCGGCATGGTTTCGGCGGAAATCTGGCGCCGTTTCATGATCACGGCCCACGCGGACCTGCCAATAAGAGACTTTGACTGGCTGTCTGCTGACCTTCCCGCGATAACTGATGATCCCGAAGCGGCAGACACCGTGCCGGAGGTTGAAACGATGGATCTCCAGCCGCGCGGTGCCTTTTATGATGACCTTTCCCGCGACTTCGATGCTGTTCAGGATAGGGGCGCACAGACAACCGACGGACCGGAAACCGGGCCCGCCGCTGACGACCGTCCGACGCCCACCAATCCGCTTCTTGAACCCCGCTGACCGGCCCCTGACCGAATTGGTTTGGAAGCAGCCGCCAGCCCGGCTATGTCGGGCACCGCATGAGACCTCCCATACTCGCCCTCAAAGCCGTCCGCCTCGCCGACGGACCCAAGATGCTGTTCGATGGTGTGGAGATCGGCCTCGAAAGCCGGGTCCGCGCCTGTCTGGTTGGACGGAATGGGGCGGGCAAGACGACCCTGATGCGCGTGCTGGCCGGTCAGATCGAGCCGGATGATGGGGAACGGGTCGTCACCCCGGGCACCCGTGTCGCCTTCGTGCCGCAGGAGCCGGTGATTGTCGGTGAGACCGTCCTTGACTACGCGACAGCTGGCGGGGCCCAGGACTATGAAGCCGAGGCCATGCTCGACCTGTTCGGCATCCCGACCGCAAGGTCGGCCCAGGGACTTTCCGGAGGTGAAATCCGCCGGGTCGCCCTGGCAAGGGCCCTGGCGGAAGATCCTGATGTCCTGCTCCTGGACGAACCGACCAACCACCTGGACATCCTGGCCATCGAAACCCTGGAAGCCGAGCTGGCAAAATCGAAAGCCGCAATCCTGATTGTCAGCCACGACCGCGCCTTCCTGCAGCGCACGACCGGACGCTGCTTCTGGCTGGAACACCGTAAGGTCCGCGCCCTGGACCGGGATTTCTCGGCCTTCGATGACTGGGTGGAAAAAGTCCTGGCCGGTGAGGCCGAGGAAAGCCGCAGGATCGACAAGCAGCTTGAACGCGAAGAATACTGGCTGCAGCGGGGCGTTACAGGCCGCCGTGCCCGCAATGAAGGCCGTCGGCGGGCCCTGCTCGACCTGCGCAAGGTCAGTGCAGAACGTCAGAAGGAAGTCCGCGGCGACATGAATATCGGGCTGGCCAGTTCCGGTCTGTCGGGGAAGCGGGTGGTTGAGGTCAAGGATCTGGCCAAACGCTTTGGCGACCGCGTCCTGCTCAAGGGATTTTCCACCCGTATCCTGCGCGGCGACCGCGTGGCGATTGTCGGGCCCAACGGCGCGGGCAAGACGACCCTGGTCAAACTGCTGCTGGGCGAACTGGCACCGGACTCAGGCTCGGTGCAACTCGGTGCCAATCTGGACATTGCCTATATCGACCAGTCGCGCATCGCTCTGAGGCCCGACATGATGCTGCGGGATGTGCTGACACCCCTTGGCGGCGATCAGGTGATGGTCCGTGGCCAGCCCCGCCATGTGAATGCCTATGCCAAGGACTTCCTGTTTACCGAGTCACAGATCCGACAGCCGGTGAAAAGTCTGTCAGGCGGTGAGCGCAACCGCCTGCTGCTGGCCCGCGCCCTGGCGACCCCGGCAAACCTGCTGGTGCTTGATGAGCCCACAAACGACCTGGACATGGACACACTCGATCTGCTCGAGGACGTGCTGGCCGACTATGAAGGCACCCTGTTGCTGGTCAGCCATGACCGGGATTTCATCGACCGTCTGGCGACATCGACCATTGCCCTGAATGGCCGGGGCGAGGTGGTGGAGACCCCAGGCGGCTGGCAGGATTTCCTGTCGCAGAATCCCGATTTCTTCAAACTGAAGACTCCGCGTTCAGAGCCCACCCGGGGCCCGGCACCCAAGGCTGCACTCCCGAAGGCGGTAAAGCTGTCCTACAAGGATCAGCGGCGTCTGCAGGAACTGGACGCCCTGCTGCTGGCGCTGCCGGTCAGGATCGCCGGCCTTGAAGACCAGCTTGCGGCCCCGAACCTCTACAGTGCCAAGCCAGACCGCTTCGCCGCCCTGACCCGCGACCTGGAAGCCGCACAGGCGGAACTGGCGGCAGCGGAAGAAGAATGGCTTGTCCGGGAAGAGCAGAAAGAAACGCTCGAAAAGGGTGCCTGAGGTCCGGATCCAACGCCCGGACATACCCGCCCGGGAATACCGGTGAATTGTTCAATAATATGATTTTATTCGATTAATTGACATATGCACCGATAAGTCACCGGTTTATCCACCATGTCCGGACACTCTGTCCACATCCCTTCTGACAGGGGGTGTTGTGTTAAAGTCAGATCAGCGTGACCCTCCACCTGTCGAGAGGAACAACCGCGCGGTCCAGACGGGAAACCGGAGGGGAAAGCGGGTTGGAGGCTTAAAGTTCGGAAAGTGAAGGGGTAGCCTGGAGCTGGAAACGACTGGAGGCACTGGAAAGACGGGAAAGCGCCGGGAAACCTGCGAAGACCCTTTGACCAACCTTGAGGCACGGATCCCCCAACGGATCTGAGAGAAGGCGACGACACGGGAAACCGTAGCGTCGCCTTCTTGCTGTCTGGCCTGCCCCGGACGAGACCCCATGACTTTTCGCAGATAGCGCATGCAAAACTGCTTCCCTCCCTTCGGGTTACGGCCTTAGAGATTCCTCAACGCTTCGAGGGACTCCCCCAATGACCTTCCTACGAAACCTGACAATCCTGGCGCTGACGGCGCTTGTCTGTGCCTGCTCGCCTCCACAGAAGCCTGCAAAGCCCGCTTCAATGACCATGATCCGTTTTGCGACGGACTGGCGCGCACAGGCCGAACAGGGCGGCTTTTACCAGGCCGTGGCGACGGGAGAGTATTCGCGACGCGGTCTGGATGTGCGGATTGTCCAGGGTGGGCCCGGGGTCAATGTGCCCCAGCTGCTGGCGGCCGGTGCGGTGGAATCTGGCATGGGCTCGAACAGCTTCATCGCGCTCAACATGGCCAATGAAGGCGTTCCTGTCAGGGCCGTCGCTGCCATGATGCAGAAGGACCCCCAGGTGCTGATTGCGCACCCGGACCAGGGAATCGAAAAGGTTGAAGATCTCAAAGGCCACCCGATCCTGCTGTCGGATGCCTCGGTCAGCGCCTTCTGGGTCTGGCTGAAGTCCAAATATGGCTTTGATGACAGTCATGTCCGCAAATACACCTTCAATTCCGCGCCATTCCTGGCCGACAGGTCCGTCGCCCAGCAGGGATATGTGACCAGCGAACCCTACACCCTGGAGAAGGAAGCCGGTCTGAAGCCCAAGGTCTTCCTGCTGGCCGACAATGGCTATCCCAGTTACGCAACCATGATCCTGTTTCCCCAGACCCAGATCGACCGGAACCCGGCAGCGGTAAAAGCCTTTGTCGAAGGCTCTGCAGCAGGATGGAAATCCTATCTCCATGGCGACCCAGGACCGGGTGATGCCCTTATCCGCAAGGATAACCCGGAAATGACCCAGGACGTGCTGGATCAGGCCAGGGACAGGATGCGCAGCTACGGAATCATTGACGGCGGCGATGCCACCGCCGCTGGAATTGGCGTCATGACCGACGCACGCTGGGCGGCTTTCGCGAAAATGGCGGTGGAACAGGGGGTCTACCCCAAGACCCTGGACGTTTCCCGGGCCTATACGCTCCAGTTCGTCACGCCGGTGGCAAGATAGGGGCGCCGGGCACCATGGACCCCATCGTCGCCCTGGATCAGGTGGAGGTTGATTATCCCGACCGCGGCCGCGCGCTGGGGCCCTTCAGCTTTTCAGTAGCACCTGGGGAAATCGTGGCCCTGGTCGGGCCTTCGGGAAGTGGAAAGTCCACGGCCCTGCGACTGCTGGCTGGCCTTGAGGGGCCGACAGGGGGCAGCCTGAGGCGGGATCTTGGTCGGGGCGAAACCAGCGTCGTCTTTCAAGCTCCTACCCTGGCCCCGTGGCTCAGTGCGCAGGCCAATGTTGCCCTGCCACTCGAGCTCTCAGGCATGCCGAAGCACGAAGCCCATGCCCAGGCCGGTCTTGCCCTTGACAGGGTCGGTCTGGCGGCAGCCCGGTCAGCCCGTCCGGCGCAGTTGTCGGGGGGCATGGCCATGCGGGTCTCCCTGGCACGGGCGCTGGCCACCGGACCCAAGCTGTTATTGCTGGATGAGCCCTTTGCGGCCCTGGACGAAATCACCCGCCGCACCCTCGCAGACGATGTGCTGAAGCTCTGGGCGCAGTCGCGACCCGCCATCGTCTTTGTTACCCACAGCGTGGAAGAAGCCGCCTACATGGCTGCCCGCGTCGTTGTGATGACCCGGGGCCCCGGTCGGATCGCCGGTGAAATCAGCATTCCCGGTGAACTGCCACGTCCACAGGCTTTCCGGGCAACACCGGGTTTCAGACAGGCCGCCGAGGATATTTCGACCTGTCTGGCGCAAGATGCAGGTGATGTCAGATGAACCGCATCATGAATGGGCTGGCCCCCCTGGTTCTTCTCGCCGTTCTGCTGGCGGCATGGGAAATCGCCTGTCGGGCCCTGCAGGTGCCTGCCTATTTCCTGCCTCCCCCCTCAGCCGTAGCCATCGCAATGGCCATGGATGCACCTGGTCTGGTCGCGGCAGCCTGGAACACCCTGTCCGTTGCCTTGATGGCCCTGGTTCTGGCAAGCCTTCTGGCCCAGGCGATTGCGGTGACCATTGCCCTCAATGAGCTTCTGGAACATGCCGTTCGTCCTCTGGCTTCCGTGCTCCAGGTCACACCTGTGGTGGCCATAGCGCCGCTGGTCCTGATATGGGCAGGTATCGATCACCCCGAACGGGCCGTGATCACCCTGGCTGTCCTGGTGGCCTTTTTTCCGATCTTCTCCGGTGCTGTGACGGGCCTGCATGCCGCCGATCCCGACCTGGAGCGGCTGTTTGACCTCTACCAGGCCGGGCAGGTTCAACGCGTATTGAGACTGCGCCTGCCGTCGGCCGTTCCCTTCATACTGGAGGGGCACAAGGTGGGCGCGGGCCTGGCCATCATCGGAGCCGTTGTCGCCGAATTTGCTGCAGGATCAGGCGGCATCCGGGGCCTGGCCTGGCGTATTCTGGATGCGGGTAACAAGCTGCAGACGGCGCGCATGCTGGCCGCTCTCATGGTGCTGGGACTGATGGGGGTCGTGCTTCATGCGGTTCTGGACCGCCTTGAGCAATACGGGCTCAAGTGGTGGCGTGGCCGTTAGGCACGGGTTAAGCGATCATCATTAATACTACAGGGTATGAAGCCCCAAGCTTTCGTCCTTGTCCTGTCTGCCCTGTCGAGTGCAACAGCCACGGCCCAGACCGTCGGCGATCGCTACGGCTATGACAGGGGAGGCTATGGGGCCAACCAAGGCGAAGTTGCCGGTGGTCGTACCCTGACCTGGGCCAACAAGATCAATTACACGGCCCCGCAGCCGGTCTATGACAACCGCTACCTGCAAGGTGCCAATCTCGCCCCACAATACGCGCAGCCCCCCCGCGGGTACAGTTACGCACCCTACATTCAGGGTCCGGTTGTCCAGACACCGCAATATCGGGCACCGCAACCTGTGGCCCAGCAGGATCAGGGGTATAACGGATCATATGCAGCGCCTGCATACCGCGCGCCACAGCCCGCCTTTGATCCCCGTCTGGTGCCGGGCGCATACCCTGCCTCACAACCTGCACAGCCACCTCAGGGCTATGGCCCGGCCTCCTATGCGGCGGCCCCCTACAGTCAGGGTCCGGTTGCCCAGACACCGCAGTATCGGGCACCGCAACCTGTGGCCCAGCAGGGTCAGGGGTATAACGGATCATATGCAGCGCCTGCATACCGCGCGCCACAGCCCGCCTTTGATCCCCGTCTGGTGCCGGGCGCATACCCTGCCTCACAACCTGCACAGCCACCTCAGGGCTA
>CAIYSH010000369.1 GCA_903928755.1 uncultured Alphaproteobacteria bacterium
ACAAGGGCAACCATTCCACCCCAATCAACACCCCAGTGCGCCTTGAAGACCAGGACGACGACCGGCCAGGCGGCGACAGCCCCCAGGGCGATGCCTGCTGTGCCGGCAATCACCCCGACAGCACCATATTCCAGAACATAGGCTGAAAGGATCTGGCCCCGGCTGGCACCCAGCGCCTTCAGTATGGCTGCTTCACGCGTGCGGGCCTGCGCGCGGGCCGCAATAGCCCCCACCAGCACCAGAAGGCCCGCAAGAGCGGCAACGCCCGCTGCGCCTCGGATCGCCAGGGCCAATCTGTTGAAGAGGTCGGTGGCAGCCTCCAGCTGTTCGCGCACCGAGATGACATTCACCTGGGGAAAGGACTGTCCGAGGGCCGAGATGACCGACGCCTCCTGGGCGCGGGAAGCCTTTGCGATGGCGACCTGTCGGAGATTGGCACCGGCCAGGGTGTTCGCACTGATCACCAGCGGGAAGCTGGCATTGAATCCGCCGAAATCAACCTTCCTCAGGACTGCCACCCGGGCTTCAATTTCCCGGCCCAGGAGCGCAACCGTCAGGGTGTCACCCACACGTATGCCGGTGCCCCCCGCAGCTTCCACGTCCATCGCGACCAGAGGTGGCCCTGAATAGTCCGCAGACCACCACCTGCCCGCCACAATACCCGCATTGGCCGGTTCGGCCCCAAGAGCCGAGATCGATATGTCCCGGTCGTAGGCCCATCTGAGTTCGCGCGGCAAGGTTTCAGGATTGATGGACTTTCCCCTCACCCGGACGATCCTCCCGGTCGCGAAGGGGGCCCGCAGATAGATGTCTGATGTCAGGTCCGTCCCGAAGGCGGTGGCGACGGATTGATCAAAGGCGGCTGCGGCCTCCCCCGGGATTTCAGTAAAGACCAGGGCTGGGGCCGTCTGCGGGGCAATCTCGGAAACCTGTTTCAGCAAGCTGGACTGGATGAGTACGACCGCAGCCAGCAGGGCAACCCCAAGGCCTATGGCAGGGGCCGCTGTGCGGGCCGCAGATCCCGGTCCGGCAAGGTTGGCCAGTGCCAGCCGCAGGACACCATGAGCCCCGGTCCTGAGCCTTCCCGCAATCCCGGCCCCCAGATAACCCAGGCCCCACAGGAGGCCGAACGCGAGGATGACCCCGGCAATCATCAACAGGGCCGCAATGGGCGTAGGAGCCGTCACGATCGCCAATGCAGCAAGCCCCAGTCCCGCCAGGCATGCCCAGAACGCTTCCGCTGAAAGCCCCGGTCCAGGCCGCCCCGTTCGGCGAAACAGCTCTGCGGGCGATGTCGCGCGGGCTGCCCCCAGGGGCAACAGGGAAAACGCTGCTGCTGAGAGGCCACCAAAAGCCGCTGCCTTGAGGAGCGGCATGGGGTAGATGGCGAACAGGGCCGGGATCGGCAGATCCCCGCCTATGGCGGCACCGAGGATCAAGGGTGCGCCTGCGCCAATCCCCAGCCCGAGGATGATCCCCAGCCCCGCAAGGACGCTGATCTGCAGGAGATATGTATTGCGGACCAGGGCCCCGTTTGCCCCGAGGGCCTTGAGCACGGCAATGGAGGATTTGCGCGAGTCCAGATAGGCCGACACCGCCCCGTGGACACCGAGGCCTCCGGCAATCAGGGCCGCGAGACCGATGAAGCCCAGGAAGTATTCAAGCTGGTCGATCAGACGATGTATGCCGGGGGCAGCGTCGTTTCGATCCCGGATCCGGACCTGGCCTTTCGGAAAGTGATTTCCGATCGCACGTTTCGCCAGGTCCAGGGAGGCACCGGGTTTCAGCAGGACGCGCGCTGTTTCTGAAAATGGCAGGCCAGAGGTCAGAAAGCCCCCGGACTCCAACGCCACATCACGGGTCAGGACCCTTGGCCCCAGGGCGAACCCCCGGGACAGACGGTCAGGCTCCTGCACGAGAACCGCCCTGGCAATCAGCGGCAGGCGGCCGACCTGAAACCGGTCGCCGACCTTGAGTCCAAGCCGGTCCAGCAGTCCTTGTTCCACGACGGCGCCATAGGTTCCGTCCACGTCCCGGCCCAGAGCGACCTGCAGACTGGAAGTCCCGGTAATTTCCATCCGGCCGGCCAGTGGATATTCAGATGAAACGCCGCGCAGCTCGACCAGACGGCGGGTCCCGTTGGCTGCTGCAGCCATGGCCCGGGTGCTGACCGCCCACGAGGTTTTGCCAAGACTGTTGATCGCCCTGCGGTCTTCAACCTCAAACCGCGACTGTTCCGACGTCAGGGCAAGGTCGCCGCCGAGAATTTCCCCGGCCTGCGAAGCCAGACCCCGACGGAAGGCTTCGGCCGTCGAACCTGCGGCAGCGATGGCCGCGACGCCAAGCGCAAGGCAGGCGAGGAATATCCGGAATCCCCGGGTGCCTGACCGGAGTTCCCGGCCAGCAAAACGTAGTGACAGCCAGGTCACGGGACAATTCGCCCATCACGCATCTGCACGATCCGGTCCGCCCTGGCTGCCAGCTGAGGATCGTGGGTCACCAGCACAAGGGCTGCCCCCACTTCAGCGACCATGGCAAACATCAGGTCGGCGACAAGGGTCGCATTGGCGCTGTCCAGATTGCCGGTCGGTTCGTCAGCAAAAAGCAGGGCCGGCCGTCCAGCCAGGGCCCGAGCCAGAGCCACCCTCTGTTGCTCTCCTCCGGAAAGCTGATGGGGGTAATGGGCCCGGCGAGCCCCCAGCCCAACCTTGTCGAGCCAGTCCCTGGCGATCCTCTGTGCATCAATTTGTGCCGCGATCTCCAGAGGTGCCGCGACATTCTCCTCCGCAGTCATGTTCGGCAGGAGGTGGAAGGACTGGAAAACCAGCGAGACCCGCCCACGCCTCAACTTCGCCCGGCCATCCTCATCCAGCCTGCCAAGGTCCTGACCAAACATTTCAACATGCCCGGAGCTGGGCTTTTCCAGACCGGCAGCCACGGAAATCAGCGAAGACTTTCCCGACCCGGATGCGCCGGTCACTGATATCCGCTCACCAGGACCAACCTCCAGGTCGACATCCCGCAAAATCTCGACCGGCCCGGCGCTGGAGGTCAGGGTCAAACCGAGTCGGGACAGGCGCAGGGGAAGGTCGGTCACTTGGGGTCTGCCTTGAGGTCGGTATTACAAGCCGGAGAGTGTCGAGACTCCCGTCTGCCTGATAATCCCGTGTAAGATAGGCAAGACTTGGGCCGTGGGCGACACATGCTTCGCAGAACTTTTCTTTCCCTGGCCCTGGCCAGCCTCGCGGGTCCGACGCAAGCAGGCCGCCATAAGGTTGTGACCATCTTGGGTGACTCCATCACGGCAGGTCTCGGTCTTCCCACAGCCCTGGCTTTTCCGGCACAATTGCAGGTGCTTCTGCGGCGTAAGGATCCAACCCTGACCGTCAGGGCGGCGGGGGTGTCGGGCGACACGACGGCGGGGGGACTGGCCCGACTGGACTTCAGCGTCCAGAGCGACACAACCCTCTGCATCCTCGCCCTGGGAGGCAATGATCTGCTCCAGGGCCTGGATCCGAAAATCACAGCGACGAATCTCGCCGCCATGGTTTCCCGATTGAAGCAGCGGCGCATCGGAATCCTTCTGACAGGGCTCAGGCCGCCAGCTGAGATCGGGGCGGGCTATGCCCGCGACGTCGCAAGGGTCTATTCAGACCTGGCGAAGAGACAGCATCTGCCCTTCTATCCTGACCTGATGGCCGGGGTCGGGCCTGCCCTGCGACAGGGTGACGGGCTCCATCCCACGGCTCAGGGAGCCCGGGTGATCGCAGCAGGGCTGGCACCTCTGGTTCTGAAAACGGCGGGTTCCTGATGTCGGATGGTGAGAGGATTATCATTGAAGCCCGGGGGCATCATTGTCCTGTCCCGACCCTGCGCCTGCGGAAAGCTGCCGAAAATGCACCGGCCGGAACCCAGTTCACCCTCTACGCAGATGACCCCATGGCCAGGATCGACGTTCCGCATTTTGCTGGGCAGGTTGGGCTGGAGATTCTCTCTCGGGAAGATCTGGTTTCAGGATTTTGTTTTCAAATAAGAAAACCAGCGTGATCTAATATTCCCGAAGTGGGTCAGCCTGGGCTTCCTGGGCGATTTCGATCTCGGTTGCCAGGGCCGCACCGAAGAAGACGGCATTGACGTTCCAGGACAGCCAGATCAGCAAAACGACCACAGCGGTGACTGACCCGTAGGTCGCCCCCAGATGCGCGATCTGCTCCACATAAAAAGCGGAAGCCCAGGACATGAACAGGCAAAGGCCTGAAGCAAAAGCTCCACCTGCCATGGACGCCACCCAGGCGACAGGCTTGCGGGACATGGCGTAGCGATAGATCAACCCCATGGCCAGGGTGATGCCAAGACTTGCCCAGGTCCATTCACTGAACAGCCAGGGCAGCCCCTGAAGAGGCCGGACATCGAAGGCAGCAGCCAGGAATCGCAAGGACAGAAACACGGTAGAAAGCACGCTGAGCAGGAGAAAGGCTGCCACCAGCACAAACAGCGCCATCAGATTGAAACCGAAAAATCCGTGGGGCCGCTCCTCCTCATGAATGAAGGACAGACCCGCCAGCAGGGCCTTGAACCCACGATGGGCCGCATATCCTCCGATGATCAAAGCCAGACCACTCTGGGTCGAAACCGCCTGCAGGGGGGCCTGCCCCAGTCGGAACAGTTCTTCCTGGAAGAGGCTACGGGCGATCTCGGGCATCAGATGGGCCAGAACCGTCGCCTGCCTGGAGGCTTCCCCGGGATCGGCAAGCAGGCCGTAAACACCCACCAGGATCGCGATCCCGGGAAACACGGCCAGCATGATGAAAAAAGAAACGCCCCCCACATAGAGCATCACGTCCCGCCCCCAGACACGGACGAGAGACCGCCGGAAAACCGCAATGGCCAGTCTGAGGCCTGTTGCGAGGCTCCATTTCCATCCGGATGACGGCCGACGGTTGTCCCTGGATTCCATGGCCGGAAATTGCGCATGACTCCCTGGCATGGCAAGGGGGTCAAAATGGAAACGGCGCGCCGGGTTGGGGGCGACGCGCCGTCGATGGCAGTCTGCTCCATCTATCTGTCGTCACCTGAGGGACAGGATTGGCGACGACCGACAGACAGACATTCTCAAGTCGATCGTGAACCGGAGCTGAATGGAAGGAGGCCCCGGAGGCGTCGGTGACCTGTCAATCAGGCAATGGCGCCCAAAGCCTTGAGGGCGTCGAGATCAGCGGCGGAAAAGCCCCAATCCGTCAGCGCCTCGATATCGTGGGCCCCGATGGCGGGTGGCGGTCCCTGAATCTGACCCGGTGTCCCGGAAAACCTTGGAGCAGGCGCCGGCTGGATGACCCCGGCAACTTCAACAAAAGTCTGCCGCGCCTGATTGTGGATGTGGTTTGGAGCTTCATCCAGATCCAGCACGGGCGCGAAACAGACGTCGGTGGCTTCCATCAGTTCGCACCATTCATCGCGGGTCTTGGTCGCGATTACGGCGGCCAGCTTGGTCCGCAGGTCGTCCCAGCCGCTGCGGTCCATCTGGGCGGCAAAGGCCGGGTCCTTGATGCCGGTCTTTTCCAGGAGCAAGGCGTAAAACTGGGGTTCGATAGAGCCGATGGACACCCACTTCCCATCTGAGCACTGATAGGTGTCATAGAAATGAGCGCCGCCATCAAGCAGGTTGGATCTGCGCTCTTCCTTCCACATGCCCGAGGCCTTGAAGCCATAGAACATGGCCATCAGCGAGGCCGCACCATCACTCATGGCGCAGTCAATGACCTGACCCTGCCCAGTGGCCCGCGCACTGATCACGCCCGCCATCAGACCGAACGCAAGATAGAGGGCACCGCCTCCAAAATCCCCCACCAGGTTAAGGGGCGGGATGGGCTTGTCCCCGGTTCCGATGGCATGGAGTGCCCCGGTGATGGCGATATAGTTCATGTCGTGGCCGGCCGCATTGGCGTAAGGCCCGGTCTGTCCCCAGCCGGTCATCCGGCCGTAGACAAGCTTTGGATTGCGCGCCAGGGCAACCTCCGGCCCGAGACCGAGACGTTCCATGACCCCCGGGCGGAAACCTTCAAAAACGGCATCGGCTGTTTCCATCAGCTTGAGACAGGTCTCAATGGAGGCCGGGTTTTTCAGGTCGAGGGCCACAGACCGCCGACCTCGCGCCGTAATGTCTGCAGGACTGGCCCTTCCAGGCCCCTTACGGTCAATACGAACCACATCGGCACCAAGGTCCGACAGCAACATGCCGCAGAACGGGCCTGGCCCGATGCCGGCAAACTCAATGACTTTCAAACCGGAAAGCGGCCCCTGGCCCATGGTGTTTCTCCCTGAATTCAACCGCAGACTATCCCCCCTGCCCCATGGTCAGGCAAGCCAAAGCGCGCCTGGGGCAGCGTTGTCGTCCCTAACCTCCGCCGGGCAGGGTCTGGCCATCGTCCACCGTCAGCAGACTGCCTGAAATCGCTCTTGCCCCGGGCCCGCACAGAAGATTGAACGCTTCATCCAGCTCATCGGCCTCCATCAGCCGACGACGGGGAAAACCTTTCAGTTGCTTCTGGCCGCCATCGGTTTCCCACCAGCCTGCGTTTATGTCCGTCAGGATATAACCCGGCGCAAGGGCATTCACCGCTATGCCCTTTCGCGTCCATTCCCGGGCGAGGCTTTTTGTAAGCATGGCCACCGCAGCCTTGGAGGCGTTGTAGGCGCTGAGGCCAGGCAGGACAGTATGGCTTGCGACGGAGGCAATGTTGACGATCCGCGCCTTGCCCTGGGCCGCCGTGTCGTTGGCGAACATGAGACGTGCTGCCGCCTGGGCTGCAAAGAAGACACCCCGGACATTGACATCAAAGGTGCGATCCCAATCCTCAATGCCAAGATCAATGGCCAGGCCCTCACCCCCGACCCCGGCATTGTTGATCAGGATGGATATCGGCCCGAGCCCGGCCTCGACCTCGGCAAACACAGGCGCAATCGAACCTGCATCCGCGACGTCGAGCCGCAGAGCCATGGCACGCCCTCCGTTTGCAGCAATCTCGCCCGCAAGGGTCTCCACAAGGTCCAGGCGCCTTGCCGTGACCGCAACCTGGGCGCCAGCCCTGGCCAGCAGCCTGGCAAAATGTCCCCCCAGACCGCCGGATGCGCCTGTGATGACGGCGGTCTGTCCTGCAAGTGGCTGATCCATGGACCTAGGCTCCAAGTCTGATAATGGCTTCACTGTCGCCGGATGATAAGCCCATATACAATAGGCGAGTCGTGATCCACGCTGTCATTGTGCGTTCCACCTACGGGTGTCGAGTCAAAGGATTTTCAGGGAATGTCGTCGGGAGTCCACGCGCGAGTCTTGATTGTAGCGCGGGACGACTCCGTAGCAGGCCCTCTATCCGAAGGGCTTGATCGCCTG
>CAIYSH010000370.1 GCA_903928755.1 uncultured Alphaproteobacteria bacterium
CCCACCCGAGGTCTGGACCGCATGGGCCAGCAAGGCTCCCGCCAGGACCAGCAGGACCCCAAGGCCAAACAGGCCAAATCGCAACTTCATGGCACCCTCCCGCGTCTTCATTGGTCCGACTATGACGGGTCCTGCGGTCGGGGTGCAAAGACTTTCACCTTGTGCCGTACCCGGGTTTGCTCAGCTGTTTACGAAATCTGCTGTAAATCCTTTCTTTTCCGCCTCCGCCTGCGTGATCAAACCTGCTAAACCTGCAATCAGGAGAGGAGACCCCGATCTTGACGCCGTCACCCACCGCAGGAATTCGCGGTCAACGCAGCCTGTTGAGGCAGATCCGCGAGGCGCTGGCCTCTGGCGGCCCGGCCCAGGCGCGTCTGGACATGGTGGTGCGCATCATAGCCCAGTCCATGGTTGCGGAGGTCTGCTCGCTCTACATGCGCCGGGCCATAGGCGACATGGAACTCTTCGCCACCCAGGGCCTGGACCCTAACGCCGTTCACGTGACCCGGATGAAGCCCGGTGAAGGCCTGGTGGGCGAGATCATGCGGCTGGGCCGCCCCCTGAACCTGTCTGACGCCCCCAACCATCCCGCCTTCTCCTATCGACCGGAAACCGGCGAAGATCCCTTCCACGCCTTCATGGGCGTGCCGCTTCTGCGGGGCGGGCGGGCGATCGGGGTCCTGGTTGTGCAGAACCGGACAGAGCGCGTCTATTCCGACGACGATGTCGAGGACCTGCAGATCGTCGCCATGGTGCTGGCCGAGATGGTGGTCGGGGGTGAAATCGCCCAGGCCGGGCCCCTGAGCGGCATTGATCTGGTCCCGCAAAAGCCGGAGCGCCTGAAAGGGGCCCGGTTTGCAGATGGTCTGGCGCTGGGCGTCGCGGTCCTGCATGAACCCCCCGTCGCACCGTCACAATTGCTGGCCGATGATGTCGGCGCTGAAGACGCCCGGCTGAAGACGGCCATTTCCGAGCTCCAGGCCCAGATCGACTTCATGCTGGAAGGTCAGCACGGCCTTGTGGAAGCCAGCTATGAAGTGCTGGAAACCTACCGCATGTTTGCCCACGACCGGGGCTGGAACCGCAGTCTGGAAGATGCCGTCCGCAATGGTCTGACGGCAGAGGCTGCCGTGGAACGTGTGCGTTCAGAACACAGGGCAAGGCTTGGCCAGGCCAGGGATCCCTACCTGCGCGAACGCCTGCATGACTTTGAGGATCTTGCTGACCGGCTCCTGCGGCACCTGTCCGGTGATGGTGCCAGGAAGCGGGAGCTCCCGGAAAACGCAATCCTGATTGCCCGCAACCTCGGTCCTGCCGACCTGCTGGAATACGACCGGACCCGGCTGAAGGGCCTTCTGCTGGAAGAAGGATCGGCCGCCAGTCATGCGGCCATTGTTGCCAGGGCCCTCGATATTCCCTGCGTCGGTCGACTGGCAGGCCTGAGGGACCGGGTTTCCGAGAACGACCAGGTCATCGTCGATGCTGAAACGGGCGAGGCCTATCTGCGCCCCCGCCCGGACGTCATCAAGGCCCTTCAGGCGCGGATCGAAGTCCGGCAGCAAAGGCGGGCAGAATTCGCCAAGCTGCGGGATACGCCCGCCTTCACCCGCGATGGCGCGAAGGTCAGCCTGCTCATGAATGCGGGACTGGATGTGGACCTCGACATACTTGACCAGACCGGCGCGGAAGGCATCGGGCTGTTCCGGACTGAGTTCCAGTTCATGGTTGCCGAGGAAATGCCAAGGCTGAACGCCCAGGCGGCCCTATACGAGCGGGTCATGGACGCAGCAGGGGATCGCCCGGTGACCTTCCGGACACTTGATCTCGGCGGCGACAAGGTGCTGCCCTATCTGGAGGCGGAACGGGAGGACAATCCCGCCCTCGGCTGGCGCGCCATCCGCATGGGCCTCGACCGGCCCGCCCTGCTGCGTCTGCAGCTCCGCGCCCTGATAGCGGCCTCCAAAGGCCGGGCCCTGAAGATCATGTTTCCCCTGGTGGCCAGTGTGGACGAGTTCCGCGCCGCCCGGGCCCTTGTGGATCACGAGGTGGCCTGGGCCCAGAAGCGCGGTCGGCCTGCGCCCGTCCGGCTGGATGTGGGGGCCATGATCGAAGCCCCGTCCCTGGTCTGGCACCTGGATGCCCTGCTGCCCATGACCGACTTTGTCAGCGTCGGAACCAATGATCTGATGCAGTACATGTTCGCTGCAGACCGGGGAAATCCCCGGGTGTCGGATCGCTATGACTTTCTCTCGCCGCCAGCCCTGCGTGCCCTGGAGACCATCCAGAAGGCCTGCGCGGAAACCGGAACACCGGTCTCAGTCTGCGGGGAAATGGCCGGCCGCCCCCTGGAGGCATTTGTTCTGGTCGCCCTGGGGTTCGAGGCCCTGTCCATGCCGCCAGCCGGCATTGGCCCCGTCAAACAGATGGTCTTGTCCTGCGATCGTGAGGCAGCCCATCGCGGCGTAAAGGCCCTGCTGCGCAGCACGGCGGGCTCGATCCGCAATGAAGTCGAAACCCTCGCCCGCAAACTCTACCTCGCCATCTAGCGCCGCCGTGTTGAACAGTCCCGGGACAGATACCCACGCCGACCCCAGTCTGATGACCGGCCCCAATGTGGGCGCGGCGCTGAAGGCCGTCCGGATCTCAAGGGGCCTTTCCCTGGAGCAGATGGCAGAGACCACCCGGGTCAGGCTGGCCTATCTGACCGCCATTGAAACCTTCAGCCTCGATCAATTGCCGTCACGGCCCTTCACCATTGGCTATATCCGGGCCTATGCACAGGCCCTTGGCCTGGATGGGCAGATGGCCGTTGAACGCTTCCGGGCGGACAGCCCCCTTTTGAATGATGGTCTTGCATCGCCAATCGGGGTCGACAATTCCGAGCCCGGTCTCGGGGCGATCACGATCGGAGCCATGATTGTCGTCGCGGGCATTATCGCCTGGAATGTTGCCCAGCGCACCGCCATGGAGGAGGCCCCCCCCCTGCCCTCAGCGTCGGCCAGTGCGATCGCAAGGGCCACGCCTATCCAGACCAAGGGCTATGTCGAACTGGGTGAGCCCCTGCCGGCACCCGCAGAGTCTACAGCCCCGGCCCCCTATGAGACCCCGGGCCTGGCCAAGGCCATGAGCGGTGTTGAGTCCACTGAGACCGATCCCACGGCCGGAGATCCTGGACTCCCGCCCATGCCTGCCCGATTCAATACCCGCAGCGATGTCCTCGGCGCGTCGGCCTCGGAATCAGAGGTCATTTTACAGGCCAGGAAATCAGCTTCCCTGATCGTCCGCGGATCCGATGGATCAACCTATTTCGCCCGGCAACTGTCGACCGGACAGGCTTATCGTGTCCCCAATATTCCAGGGCTGACCATCGAAGTCTTTGATGCCGGAGCCCTGCAGATCTTTGTTGCGGGCGAAAGCCGCGGAGCCGTTCCCGTCGGCAGGAGCTCACTGACGCAGCTGTTACCCAGTCCCTAGAGCCTCTGCCCTTTGAACGGAAACGCATCAAGGTCGGGAAAAGGCCCTTATTCAAAAGGTTAGAGCATGTTTCGATTGGATAGCCAGTTCCCACCTGTCGGAACATGCTCTAGATGGCATCGATCATGAGCACCCAAGATCATACCCAGTTGCGCCCCTGGCGGACCATTGAACGGCGGCTCTCTCGCAAGATCCGTGTCGGCAATGTCGAGGTCGGCGGCGACGCCCCCATCACCGTTCAGTCCATGACCAACACACTGACATCGGATGCCGGTGCGACGATTGACCAGATCCGTCAGCTTGAGGAGGCCGGGGCCGACATAGTCCGGGTCTCCTGTCCCGATGAGGCGTCGACCGCGGCCCTGCCGACCATCGTCAAGGCCTCCAAGGTTCCGATCGTTGCGGACATACATTTTCATTACAAGCGGGGCATTGAAGCCGCCAAGGCGGGCGCGGCCTGTCTCCGCATCAATCCGGGGAATATCGGCCGGCCGGATCGGGTTCGGGATGTCATCCAGGCGGCGCGTGACCATGGATGTTCCATGCGGATCGGCGTCAACGCCGGGTCACTGGAACCTCACCTGCTGGAAAAATACGGAGAGCCATGCCCGCAGGCCATGGTCGAAAGCGCCCTGGATCACGCGCGCATCCTGCAGGATCACGACTTTCACGAATTCAAGATCAGCGTGAAGGCGTCGGACATCTTCATGACCGTAGCAGCCTATCAGATGCTGGCTGAGGCCATTGACTGCCCCCTGCATGTGGGGGTGACCGAGGCTGGGGGCACCCGGGTTGGAACCGTGAAATCCTCCATCGGCATGGGTAACCTGCTCTGGGCGGGCATTGGCGACACCATCCGGGTCAGCCTGGCTGCGGACCCTGTGGAGGAAATCAAGGTCGGCTTCGACATGCTGAAGGCACTTGGCCTGCGCCATCGCGGCGTCAACATCATTGCCTGCCCCTCCTGTGCCCGTCAGGGTTTCAATGTCATCCAGACCGTAGAGGCCCTCGAACAGAGACTGGCCCATATCGCCACTCCCATGAGCCTTTCAATTATCGGTTGTGTCGTGAATGGTCCTGGCGAGGCCCTCATGACCGATGTCGGCTTCACCGGCGGGGGCAAGGGCTCCGGCATGGTCTATCTGGCCGGCAAGCCGGATCACAAGATGGACAATGACCGCATGGTCGACCACATCGTGGAACTCGTAGAGGCGAGGGCCAGGGAACTTTCGGTCCCGTCATAGGTGTGTGACGCAAAAATGACGGGGGCGTCACCCCTTGCGGAACACGCCCGAGATTGCTTAGGTGCGCGCCTCAATCACGGAGGACACAATGTCCGCAGACGGTAACTGGAAGATCACCATCAATTCGCCCATGGGCGCCCAAACCATCGAAGCCACCCTGACCACCAGCGGCGACACCTTCACGGGTTCGACCAAGGGTCCGATGGGCGAGCAGTCCGTTGAAGGCAAGGTCGACGGCGACAACCTGACCTGGTCAGCTGCCATCACCTCACCCATGCCCATGACGCTGGAATTCTCCGCCACCGTCAGCGGCGACACCATGAGCGGCAATGTGAAGCTGGGGGCCTTCGGTTCGGCTCCGCTTTCGGGCGTGCGCATTTAAGCCATAGGCTCAAAAGCGCGGATACACGCGGCGGGTTGATCTGAAAGGGTCAGCCCGCCGTTTTCGTTCCAGATGCCCCCTGAAGCCTGGAGCCCAGTTCGGCTTTCAGTCCCTCGGTCGCGTTCGCCTTACCATGGGGGGTGTCCCGGCAAGACCGATAACACGACCACGCCACGCTCGCCCCGCCCTCAGAAAAGCCTCGGCTTCTGCGGTCAGTGCCCAGCGATTTCTGCCCGGCCCGAAGGCGGGACGGAACAGGAGTTGGGATGTGGTTGTCAGTGATTCCGGGCATGAATGGGCTTCAAACACAGCCACGGCCCTGGCGCGCAAGGCATTGTCCACCGGTGCTGCCCTGTTCTCGCCAAGGGCAGCCATGACATCTTCCCGCGGCGCATTGCCGCCCAGACGGAGCAGGACTTCGCAGATTTCTGCAACCAGTGGATCCATCTGCAGCGGCCGTCGGCGTGGACGTCTGTTCTGGGGATCGAGAATCGAAGGCATGCCGCGGACCCTATGACCGTCTGCCTGCGTGTAAAACCCTCTACGCCCCTGCCGCGAGTGGGATTCACCCCGCAAATGAAGAACGGTTCGGAATGACCGGCCGCCCGCAGCCTTCTTTTGCAAGGCCTGCCTGATCAATGGCAACGGAAACCCAGAACCAAGGCTTACCCGTCATGGGGTATGCCGCCTGATCCGGCCGGCGCACTGCGATCTGGTTCCCCGGGCTTTACCCGACAGTAACCCCGACAAGCCTAACTGACCTGGCGTCGCTGCGAGGTCCCGAACTTACGCCACCTCAGCAGGCCGGTCACAGTCGAGAGGGCAGATTCAATGTACGGAATGGTCCATCGCGCTGCCAGACAGATGGTGCTTGATCAGCACGGCGAGAATAAATGGGCAGAAATACTGAAAAATTCAGGGCTCGGAAATGAGTCTTTCATCAGCGCAACCGTTTACGACGATAGTATAACTGTCGCCCTTTTGGAAACACTGGCGCAACATTTTAATACCAACGTAGATTATATACTTATTGAATTCGGAAAATACTGGATTCAATTCGCTTATAATGGCGACTATAAATCGGTCATGAATTTGACGGGAAACGATTTATTTTCATTTCTTGGAAATCTCAACCGGATGCATGACAGCGTCCAGATAAGCATTCCCGGGGCGAGGCTACCCTCCTTCCTGATTGAAGATGCTACCCAGCACACCATCAGCGTCACATATGCCTCCGATCGACGCGGGCTTGAACCATTTGTCGAAGGCCTGCTCATGGGGCTCATGAAACACTTCGGCCATGATGGCGAGGTGCGCATGGTCGGGCCGAACAATCGCGGGGTCCTGTTCCAGATCATCCTGGCCACCCCGTGACCCCTGTCCTTGCCCTGGATGAACAGGATCTGGCCGCGCTTTTTCCAGCCTTCGTAACGACGACGGCGGAACTGGACATCACCTCGACCGGACCCTCCATCCTGCGGACACTGCAGGACATCAGGCCCGGCAAGAGGCTGACAGACCTGGTTTTCGTGGACCGACCGGTCGGTAAATTCGACCCCTACCATACAGCCGTGAGCCGCGACCGGGTCATCCTGCGTCACCGGACTACAGGGATGATTCTGCGTGGAATGGTTCTGATTGTTGAGGGAGGCTATCTCTTCTGCCTCGGTCATGCGCCGATTTCCATGGCAACGACGGAAATTCAAGGCCTGAGTTTTCAGGATTTTTCCGTCGCGGATTCCTCTCTTGACGCCCTGCTGGCCGTAGAGGTGCAGAAATCGCTCGTGGAGGAACAGCGCGGACTGATCGGGGAGTTATCCGAGGCCAAGCTGGCAGCAGAATCCGCTGACAAGGCCAAATCCGAATTCCTTGCGAATATGAGCCATGAAATCCGCACGCCCCTGACCGCAATAGTCGGTTTCTCGGATCTGCTGGCCAAGCTTCCAGACCTGTCCGAGACGGCCCGGAACTATGGAAACAGGATATCTGACGGCAGCCGAAGTCTTCTCGCCGTGGTCAATCAGATCCTTGACTGGTCCAGCCTCGAAGTAAGGACCCTGGACTTGCAGACCGAGGCCTTCAATCCTACCGACCTGGCCCAAAGCTGTCTGGACCTGTTTGCAGGGCAGGTTGGCAGCAGACAGGTCCGCCTGTTCCTCGAGGCCATGGATGGCATGCCAGAGGCCGTGTGCACTGACCCTACGGTCATGCGTCAGATCCTGATGAATCTGCTGAGCAATGCCGTCAAATTCACCCATCAGGGCGAAATTCGCCTGAGGCTCTCCTATGACCAGGATCTGCAAAATCTCGACATCGAGATCAGCGATACAGGATGCGGCATCCCCGCTGACCGACTGGCCCAACTGTTCAACAGATTTACCCAGGCCGACAGTTCAATACGTCGAAGATTTGGCGGGACAGGGCTGGGGCTTGCCATAACGCGACAACTTGTGAACGCCATGGGCGGCGGGATCACGGTGCGCACGGAGGAAAACTGCGGCACGACCTTCGTGCTGGCGATTCCGGCCGGGGCC
>CAIYSH010000371.1 GCA_903928755.1 uncultured Alphaproteobacteria bacterium
GGTCATGGCGGTCAGTTCCTTGGAAACCAGATCCACCCAGTCGAACTCCTTGCCGATCGGCAGGCTGTCGAGGATCAGACCGGCCCGCTCTCGGACCTGGGGTGCCATGTTGTGCAGGTTGTTCGGCGCCACGGTAGGGCTGACCGCCTTGCGGGCCGGGCCGTGCTCGGGCTCGTCCATGGTGATGAAGCCTGCGCCACCACGACGCCGCACGCCCATGACCTTTTCCTGCTCGGCCATCATGGCCAGATTGGCCAGGCCGATGCCGTCTGCCGAAGAAAAGGCATCATGATTGGTGTCAACAGCCATGATGTCGTTCCACTTGGTCACCGACCAGTAGGGGCCATATTCGCTGTCCGGCGTGAAGTGGACCGGGTCCTCCCGGCGCAGACGCTCGAACACCGGCCAGATGGTGTCGTTGGCAAAGCGGTCAACCCGGGCGGGGTTCAGCTGGTCCAGGGGGGTCGCGGCGATTTCGGCGGCGATGTCGGCACTGGGGACTTTAACGGCGATGTTCATGGCTTTCTTCCCGATTGCGGCTGGCGGCCCTCGCCCCCAGACCCGGCGTCTTCACGCGCCAATTTCTGCCTAAAATATGAAGCAAGTCTTGGGCATGTCCCCCGGTCTGTCAACGGACTTGAAGCATTGCCGCCGTCGACGCCATCCCGTTAGAAGGATAGCAGCGCCCCCTGGGCCCCAGGAGACCACCCATGACTGTGAACGAGACCCTGTTCCGCTATCACGGTGATGACGGCACGCCGCTGGCCGGGTTTGTCTGGCGGGGCCAGACCACGCCCAGAGCCCTGCTGCAGCTGGCCCACGGCGCAGGCGAACATTCGGGCCGCTATCGGGAGAGACTGGCGCCTCTGATCGAGGCCGGCTTCCTGATCTATGCCGCTGATCATCGCGGCCATGGAATGACCTCGGGCATGAGCCATTTCGGCGACTTCGGTCCGGGCGGGGCCGAGGCCTGTGTCAGCGACATGGCCCAGCTGGCCCGGCTGGCAAGGGCGGAAAATCCCGGTCTGCCCCTGACCCTCATGGGGCATTCCATGGGGGCCATGTTCGCACAGGCCTTCCTGCCAGAGCATCACGGCCTGATCGACGCCCTGGTCCTGTCAGGCACCTCCGGCCCTGGCCCCCGCCGGGAAGGTCCGGCCAACGGCGCCTTCCCGAACCCTCGCACCGACTATGACTGGCTGAGCCGGGATGAGGCCGAGGTGGACAAGTATATTGCCGACCCCTTCAGCGGCATCAACTTCACCCCCACATCCCAGGCCTCATTCCGTGGCGTCGCTGCCAAGGCCATGGGCAATCCGGATCTCAGCGCGCTAAGGCCCGGCCTGCCAGTCTATGTCTTCGTGGGCGACGAAGACCCCATCAACAACCGCCTGGCCGCCGTCACCCCCCTGATCGACACCTACCGCGCTGCGGGGATGGATGTGACCTTCAAGGTCTATCCCGGCGGCCGCCATGAAATGCTCAATGAGACCAACCGGGATGACGTGGTCGCCGATCTGCTGGCGTGGCTGGAAGGTCACGCCAATTCGATAGGGCCATAGGGGGCCTCAACGCCGGTAACAGGAGATGACACCGGCGGTCCCGTCCCCCTGTTCA
>CAIYSH010000372.1 GCA_903928755.1 uncultured Alphaproteobacteria bacterium
CATGGGAACAGATCAATGCGCGCGCTGGCTGCAATGATGATTGGCTCGGCCATGCTTGGCCTTTTCCCCGGCCACGCCCTGGCAGGAGACGCAATCCTGGTCCCGCTGGATCGCAGCGTAAAGATCAGCCTGCCATCCGGTGCCCGGCATGTGATGCTCGGGAACTCCGGGATCCTCGACATTACATTGGTGGACATGAAGACGGCCGTCCTGCTGGGACGGACCTATGGCGG
Source organism: uncultured Alphaproteobacteria bacterium (assembly GCA_903928755.1). Taxonomy (GTDB): domain Bacteria; phylum Pseudomonadota; class Alphaproteobacteria; order Caulobacterales; family Caulobacteraceae; genus Phenylobacterium. Next base: position 234 of record CAIYSH010000372.1, read on the forward strand.
CACCAACCTGCTGGTACTGGACAATTCCGGGCGGACCCTGATGGATCAGGAAATTCTCGTCGCCGATGCCAGCCCGGGTCGGGTCACCCTGTTCACGGGCCCAAAATCCGGCGACGAGAGCGGCGGGCCGGGCATTCAGAACTTTGCCTGCAGTCCCCATTGCGTTCGTTATCCAATGCCAGGAGAGCGGGACTCAGATCAGTCTGCCTATGTCGGGCCCTATGAATCCTATCGTTCCAGGGCAGATTCGGGTGCCAAGGGGACGGCCAAGCCGGACAATGCGGGTCCGATGGCCGGAATCGCGCAAGGTATTGGAGCGGTATCCGCAGCAATGAGTCCAACGGCCCCTTAAACTCCGATTCAACAAGTTCGGATAACTGTCAGGGTCTGGTTTGAAGGATCCGTCCAGATGAGAATGTCACGGCCACGGGGTAAACCCCTTGTCAGTTTCCTGCGCGCGTCGGGCGGCGCCGTCGCCGTTGAATTTGCCTTCATACTGCTGCCATTTCTCGTTCTGCTGTTCGGCACGATGGAGCTGGGCCTGGTTTTTCTGGCATCCTCGACCCTTCAAAGCGCAACAGATGAAGCGGCCCGACGCCTTCGGACAGGCGAGTTTCAATCGTCAGGCTCGACGGCGGCCCAGTTCAAGACCCTGGTCTGCAACAATATGAGCTGGCTCAAGGGCACCTGCACTTCGCAACTCGATATAAATGTCCAGACCTTCACAAGCTTCAGCGATCTGGGCGGCGCAGCAGCGGTGGATCCCTCAAACTATGACTCGACCAAGAACTGTTGGTCTGCGGGTCAGGCAGGCGACATCGTTCTGGTCAGGACATTTTACAAGTGGAAGCTCTTCACGCCCATGCTGGACAAATCCCTGGTCAATATGGGCAACGGAAGCGGCATGCGGCTGATCACCTCTGCGGCCAGCTTCCGTAATGAACCCTGGTCGACCCAGGCTCCGACAGGTGCAAAATGCCAATGACCTTCATAAAAGACAGGCGCGGATCAGCCGCCGTCGAATTCGCCTTCATCGCGCCCATCATGCTGCTGATGTATTTCGGCCTTGCTGAAATGACCCAGGCAATGATGGCAGGCAACCGTGCCCAGCATGTTGCCTCCACGGTCGGCGACCTTGTGTCCCAGACTCCGGCCATCGACCAGCAGTCCCTGGATGATGTCTGGCTGGTGGCTGATGCCATCATGAAGCCCTTCCCGACCGGGAGCCTGAGCATGCGGATCACAAGCGTCAAGGCTGACGCGGCCGGCACGGCAAGCCTCGGGAGTCTGCACAAGGCCAGGGGATCAGCCTTGCCGGAACTGACCGCCGTACCGACCTTGCCCGCAGGACTGCTGCCGGCTAACGAAACCATTCTCATCGCCGAGAGCAGCTATACCTATACCTCGCCGATCCAGCAGACCCTCCCGCATCCCGTGACCTTCAAGGCGATCTATTACCTCAAGCCGCGGAAGAGCACCGAGGTCCTCTGGGTCAACTAGTCCTCATTTGGTGTTTCAGGCCAAGCCTGGCTGCGAGCCCGGCACCATGACCTGAATAGGGGCTTCATGGCCCACGCCGAGCTGCCCGTCACCAGCTCAGGACATCTGACGCCCGCCACCACGCACGAACATCAGGCCACCGAGGCCGATGGCCAGAAGGATGATGATCGAGGCGAACCCCCCCTGCTGGGTGCCGGTCAGGTTTGTCCCGAAATTCACCAGCATGGGGCCGAGCCAGCCCGTCGCCACACCCGAGAGGGCATAGACACCGAAAAATGCCCCTGTCTGGGCGGCGGGCGTCAGCCGGGTCAGCAGGGTTCGGGCCGACGCATACTGAGCTGTGATGAAAACCGCATTCACAAACCCGATGAGCAGGAAGATCACCTCCGGCAGGGTGCGGAAAACCGGGCCATTCCAGACCGGGGGATGAAGTTCAGGCGAATAGCTCCAGAAGTAGAGGATCTGGTCAGGCTTCATGCCCAGGAAGGCGACCAACGCCACCAGGGTCATGCCGATGGAAATCCTGACCGACACCTTGGGGCCAAAGCCTGCATCCATCCAGCGGCCGACAAAACCACCAAGGACAGCCAGAACCGACAGCAGGACGCCGTAGAAGAGCATTTCAAGGGCATGCCACTTCATCACCCCGACGGCGTAGATCCCGGCATAGGTCAGCACGGCATTCATGCCGTCGACAAAGAACATCCGGCTGACCAGATAGACAGCGGCATCCTTGAACTGCCCCACAGTCCGTACCATCCGCCAAAGCTGCTCTGCCCCACCCTTGAGGGCTTTCAGGACCGGTATGCCCGTAGGTTCGGCATCGGGCGTGAACAGGAAGATCGGAACGGCCCCAAGGGCGAAAATAAAGGCGGCCATCAGGGCAACGACGCGCTCATGCTCATGGCTCACGGTATCCAGACCAAACAGGGGCTTTTCAGGCACCCAGCTCCAGTCCACCTTGCCCGGCAAGGCAAAGGCCCAGGCGGTGAAGCCGAGAGCGATGACGGAAAACCCGTTGCCCAGGGCCAGGGCCAGGCCTGAAGCCTTGTGGGCGGCCCCCATCCCGGCCGCCCGGATCAGCAGCGAATTGTGCAGGACCTCCGAATAGGAAAATCCGACCCCGATGGCCGTGGTCAGGGCCATGGTCGCCGTGATCGAAAGCCCCGACAGGTCCGGCTTGGACCACCAGAGGGCCGCCATCATCGGCACCATGGCGGCAACCAGCAGGCCAAGCCAGATCTTGCGCCGCCCCATCTGGTCTATGGAGGCACCGAGCAAGGGAGCCGTCAGCATGACGATCCAGCCGGTGTACTGGCTCCACTGGGAAATCACGGCCTGGCCCCGTACCGGATCATCGACCATGACCGAGGCGACGTAGGGCACGAAAATATAGATCGTGACCAGGATGATGTAGGGGTTGCGGGCACCCTCGAAAAGCGACCAGGCCACGCCCCCCCGGTTCAGATTGCCGTCGCCGCCCAGCGCGCTGGAAATGGGAGGATCGACCACGGCCGATGCGCCATGCGATTCTACGGAACCTGAATGATCAGACATGTTCTGCACTCCCGTATTGGTGCCGCCCATGATTGGCGGCTTGGACCGAGCCTAGCGTGTCCTGTCCGGAAGTAGAGTCTGAAATCACCCCCTCGACAATCCGGGCACAGAAGGGCTCGACTCAGAGGACGTCCGGTCTGATGATCGACAAAACAACCCAAGGCAGGGAGTGAAACTCATGGGTCTTTTGAACGGTAAGGTCGCCATCATCACCGGCGCTGGCGGCGGATTGGGGGAGGCTTATGCCAAACTGTTCGCCAAGGAAGGTGCCAGCGTCGTCGTCAACGACCTGGGCGGTTCCAGGGATGGTTCGGGCGAAGGCTCGGTTTCCGCGGCGCAGAAAGTGGTCAATGACATTGTCGCGGCCGGTGGCAAGGCCGTGGCCAATGGCGACGACGTCTCGACCATGGAAGGCGGCGAGAACATTCTGAAAACGGCCCTGGATGCCTTCGGACAGGTCGACATCCTGGTCTGCAATGCCGGGATCCTGCGGGACAAGACTTTCGCCAACACCACCGAGGCCGATTGGGACCTGGTGGTGAAGGTGCACCTGAAGGGCACCTATTGCTGCACCATGCCGGTCTGGAAGTGGCTGAAGGATAACGGCAAGCCCGGCACCATCATCATGACCAGCTCGACCTCCGGGCTCTACGGCAATTTCGGTCAGTCCAACTATGGCGCCGCCAAGGCCG
>CAIYSH010000373.1 GCA_903928755.1 uncultured Alphaproteobacteria bacterium
GCGACCACTTTGAGGATTTATTCCGCAAAGCCCTTGAACAGTCGGCCATTGAATTGCCTGCGATACCCCGGATTTTGGATCTGGGAAGTGGCTCTGGGGTCAATTCAGTCGTGCCTTGCCTGAGACTTTTCCCGGGGGCGGAGGTGGTTGCCACCGACCTTTCGGGCGAATTGCTCTCCATCCTGGCTGATCACCTTGCAATGATTGAAGCCCAAGACCGGGTCGCCTGCGTGGTTATGGACGCCATGAGTTCCCACGTCCGGGCAGATGCCTTCGATCTGGTGACGGGCGTTGCCATTCTTCATCATCTACTCACGCCCAGGGAGGGTGTGATGGCTGCGGCGCGGGCCTTGAGGCCGGGTGGCAAGGCGATTTTCTTTGAGCCCTTTGATGGATATGGCCTGATGGCCATCGCCTATCGCCATATCCTGTCGCAGGCCTGTTGGCCCTTTCGACGACTTGATAAACGCCTGGCCGACATATTGCGGGTGATGGAGCAGGATATCGCGGCAAGGACTCTGCCCGATACCACGGCTCCGAATTTTGCCTTCATGGACGATAAGTGGCTGTTTTCGCAGGAACACATCGCAAAAATGGCCGAGAAGTGCGGGTTTTCTAAGGTCGAGTTCATTCCGCACATGGACCATCCGTCCATGTATCGCGATGTCGCCGATGTACAGATCCGTCTTTCGGCAGGGTCAGACGAATTGAAGTTGCCGGCTTGGGCCCTGGAGATCCTTGACGGCTTTGATCGCGCCATTCCGCCCATGACCAAGCGACGGATGATGCTTGAGGGCACCATTGTGCTGACCAAGGGCGGCTAAGCCCTTCCAGCCCTTGCCCCAAGGCGAGGTCGCTGCTAAACGACCCGGCTCCAGTCGGGGGATGCGCGCCGGGAACCTTTCCGGCGCTTTGTTCATTGGCTGGAGGCCGGATCCGCAAGGATAAGGTCGTAGGAGTGTAGCTCAGCTGGTAGAGCATCGGTCTCCAAAACCGAGGGTCGTGGGTTCGAGTCCCTCCGCTCCTGCCATTCGGCGCCTATATGTAGTGTCCCGGGGGCGTTATCCGCCTTCATTGCAGAGAGTTTCGAGACCTTAGATGGCCAGGAAGCCCGGCTCAACGCCGACAGCGATCAGGAACCGCGCCGCCAAGACGGCGGCGGCGATCGCCCCTGCGTCGCCTCTGGCTGCCCCGCCATCGGCACCCAGAAAGCGGGTCAGCCTGGCGCAGTTTGCCAGGGAAGTCCGCTCTGAGGCCCGAAAGATCACCTGGACCACCCGCAAGGAAACCTGGATCACCTCGGTGATGGTGGGGATCATGGTGGTCCTGGCTGCCATCTTCCTTTCTGTGATTGACTGGATCTTCGGCTCGGGCATGGCGCTGATACTGAAACTTGTAAACGGGGGTTGATCCAGAAGACATGAACGCCGAAGCGCCCGTCATCGCCAATCCCCGCCACAAGTGGTATATTGTTCACGCCTACTCGAATTTCGAGAAGAAGGTGGCTGAGTCCATCCGTGAACAGGCTCACTCCCAGGGTCTGGACGAGAATTTTTCCGACATTCTGGTCCCCACCGAAGACGTGATCGAGATCCGTCGCGGCCGGAAGATCAATGCCGAGCGCAAGTTCTTCCCGGGCTATGTCCTGGTGAAGATGGAACTCACCGACGAGGCCTATCACCTCATCAAGAACACCCCGAAGGTCACCGGGTTCCTGGGCAGCCAGAACAAGCCCATGCCCGTTTCGGAAAAGGAAGTCGCCCGCATCATCGGCGCCATCGAAGAAGGTGTGGAGCGGCCCAAGCCGACCATCCAGTTCGAGATCGGCGAGACCGTGCGGGTTACGGACGGCCCGTTCGCCAGCTTCAACGGCTCGGTGGAACAGGTCGACGAGGATCGCGCCCGTCTGCGCGTGACCGTGTCCATCTTCGGACGCGCCACGCCGGTCGAGCTCGAATACGGGCAGGTCGAGAAAGTCTCTTAGACCCCCGTTTAAACCCGTGGGAGGAGCGCCAAACTCCGCACCACGGCTCAACCGACCGGAAACCGGTCAAAGAGGAGAACCATGGCCAAGAAGATTCTGGGCTATATCAAACTGCAGGTGTCCGCGGGCTCCGCAACGCCGTCGCCGCCCATCGGGCCGGCGCTCGGTCAGCGCGGCGTCAACATCATGGGCTTCTGCAAGGAATTCAATGCCCGTACCGAAAAGGAAGTGAAAGGCACGCCCCTGCCGACGGTCATCACCGTCTATCAGGACAAGTCCTTCACCTTCATCACCAAGACCCCGCCTGCCACCCACTTCATCAAGCAGGCCCTGAACCTGAAGTCCGGCTCGAAGCTGCCGGGTCGGGACACGGCCGGTTCGATCACCCGCACCCAGCTGCGCGAAATCGCCCAGAACAAGATGAAGGACCTGAACGCCAACGACCTCGAGGCTGCGGCCAAGATCATCGAAGGCTCCGCCCGGTCCATGGGCCTGTCGATTGTGGAGGCCTAAGACATGACCAAGTTGACCAAGCGCATCAAGGCCCGCACCGGCGACCGTACGGTTGCCCATCCGGTGGAAGCTGCCGTCGCCCTGGTGAAGGCCAACGCCACTTCCAAGTTCGATGAAAGCGTCGAAATCGCTGTGAACCTGGGCGTCGATCCCCGTCACGCTGACCAACAGGTCCGCGGCGTGGTGAACCTGCCCTCCGGCACCGGCCGCGACGTCCGCGTCGCCGTCATCGCCAAGGACGCCAAGGCCGCCGAAGCGACCGCCGCCGGAGCCGACATTGTCGGTGCCGAGGAACTGGTCGAGCGGATCC
>CAIYSH010000374.1 GCA_903928755.1 uncultured Alphaproteobacteria bacterium
AACACGCTCAGATACCCAAGCCGACTGCCGCACGAATTTTGGGTCTATTGCGTGATGATGGGTTACTGCATGTCGTGCGCGAAGGCCGTGGTCGCCGCACAGGAATTTAGGCGTTTCGGGGGCTAATAAACATTGTTGAGGGGAGGCAAGTGCTTTGAGTCTCACCCATCAAACACAAATCATGTTTTGTCTCGAAAAACGCGAAATATGAGACACAACATGATTTGTCACCAATCCATGAGATACAAAGTTCGCCAAACGCAAATTGGTCCGGATCGCGATCGGAGCACACTTTGATGGGCGCCCTCCACCAGGAAATCAGCTTCGAAGACGAGATCTGCACCACCCTGTCCAATGGCGACTGGCTCTATGGCCCCGGCGATGCGGCCCTCTATGACCGGGCCAGGGCCCTCTTTCCGCCAGACCTGATCGCCTGGGTGCAGGCGACCCAGCCCAAGGCCTGGGAGGCCCTGCAGGCAAACCATGGCGCGGCAGCGGAGGCCATGCTGCTGGACCGGGTGCGGCGCGCCATGGACCAAGGCGGGACCCTGGATGTCCTGCGCAACGGGGTCGAGATGGTTGGGGTGCGGGCGCCGGTGCGGCTGGCCCAATTCCGCCCGGCCATGGGGATGAACCCCGACCTGACCGCCCTCTATGACGCCAACCGCCTGCGGGTGGTGCGACAGGTGCGCTATAGCCTTGCCAACCAGAACGCCATTGATCTGGTCCTGTTCCTTAACGGCCTACCCATAGCCACGGTGGAGCTGAAGACCGACTTCACTCAGAGCGTCGAGGACGCTGTGGCGCAATACCGGTTTGACCGCGAACCGGCGCCCAGAGGTGGCCGGGCCGAGCCCTTGCTGACCTTTCCGTCTGGCGCCCTGGTGCATTTTGCGGTGTCCAACACCGAGGTCATGATGACCACAAAGCTGGAGGGCATGGCTACCCGGTTCCTGCCCTTCAATCGTGGGGATCACGGGGGCAAGGGCAATCCGCCCAGCGCCTTTGGCCACCCCACAGCCTATCTGTGGGAAGAGGTCTGGGCAAGGGACGCCTGGCTGGAAATCCTGGGCCGCTATCTGGTGACCCAGAAGGACGAGAAGAAGAAGATCAAGGCGATCATCTTCCCCCGCTATCACCAGCTGGACGTGACGCAGAAGCTGCAAGCCGCCATCCGAGCAGAGGGCGCCGGGGGCAAGTTCCTGATCCAGCACTCGGCCGGATCGGGCAAGACCAATTCCATCGCCTGGACCGCCCACTTCCTGTCAGAACTGCACGACGACAAGGACCAGAAGCTGTTCGGCTCGGTCATTGTGGTGTCGGACCGCAATGTCATCGACAGCCAGCTGCAGGACGCCCTGTTCGACTTCCAGCGGACCCTGGGGGTGGTGGAAACCATCAAGAGCGACACGGGTAGCAAGAGCGGCCAACTGGCTCAGGCCCTGGCCGACGGCAAGAAGATCATTGTCTGCACCATCCAGACCTTCCCCTTTGCTCTGAAGGCGGTTCAGGAGCTCGCGGCCACGGAGGGCAAGCGTTTCGCCGTCATCGCCGACGAGGCCCATAGCAGCCAGACCGGCGAGGCCGCCGCCAA
>CAIYSH010000375.1 GCA_903928755.1 uncultured Alphaproteobacteria bacterium
AAGTTGCGAATCGTCTCCCGGGCCGCCAACCGTTGCAGCAGTTCACGCCCCCGGCCCGGGTCAGGGCAGGATTCGAGGAACAGATGGCCCTGGTATTCCTTGGCCGCATAGCCGAATAGATTCAAATGGGCCTGATTGGCCCGCATCACCACGCCGCTGGCCGACAACCATTCCAGGCCGATGGGGGCCTCATTAAAAAAAATAGAGAGGGTCTGCTCGCTGTGGCGAAGGGATTCCTCAAAGCGGGCTCTCTCGGTGATATCCCAATTGGTGCCGATAATCCGCAGGGGGGTTCCAGCGGCGTCTCGCTGCACGCGGGCAATGGCCCGGATATGATGGGTGCTGCCATCCGGCCAGAGGATTCGGAAATCCGTGTCGTAATTCTTCTTGCCGCGCAGGGCCAGTTGAATTTCTGCCATGCGACGCCGCCGGTCCTTCGGATGGACCAAGGTGTTCCAACTTTTCAGATTTCTGCCAAACTGCTTCGGGAGGATGCCGTAAAGGAGATGCATCTGGTCGTCCCAAGTCACCCGCTTTTGCTCAACGTCATATTCCCAGATGCCCACACCGCCCACGTGTGTGGCCAGTGCCAAACGGTCGGTAGTCGTCCGCGCCAGCTCTTCTGCGATCTTGCGTTGGGTGATGTCCGAACGGATAACGACGTACTGACGGATTTTTCCTGCCTCATCGAAAAACGGCACAATGGTTGTATCCAACCAGAAAATCGCACCATTCTTGGTCTGATCCCTGATTTCGCCCTGCCATATCTCGCCCTGCCCGATCGTCGCCCACAGGTCGCGCATGAACGCCTTAGAATGGAATCTGGAATTCATCAGGGATTGGTCCTGCCCGATCAATTCCTTGCGGGAATATCCGGAGAGGGTGCAAAACTTGTCGTTGACGTAGGTGATCTTGCCCTGCGGAGTGGTGATGACCACAATGGCGTGCTCATCCAGCGCGGTCTTGATATCCAGGGTCTCCTTCAGGGAAGCCTTGAGCCAGTCTTCCATCTGCTGGCGGGCGGTGAGGTCGGTGAGACTGAGCTGGATTTTTTTGCCCCGGTTGGTCGTCTCCCGCATCGCGTTCACGTGAACCAGCAGGCGCTGGTTCTGGGAGTTCCGCAATTCCAGATCCGCGCTCTGCCAGCGCCTCGTGCGGAACACCCTGTGGCATAGCAGGTAAAATGCGTCCTGGGACGCCGCCAGAATGAAGTGGGTGATCTTTTGGTGGAGGATCTGGTCCGGGTCCAGCCCGAGCAATTCGCAGGCTGCCAGATTCACTTCCAATATCTCCCCCTCGTCAGTCATGGTCAGCAGGGCAATCGGCGCAAAATTGTAGAGTTCCACGTACCGATCCCGCGCCACTTCCATCTCCAGTTGCGCCTGCCGCAGATCATCATTCTGCATTTCCAACTCGATCTGGTAAACTTGCAACTCATGCACCAGTTTCTGCACGTCCTCCGCCGGCATCCGGGTGACCTGACGCCGGGTCGTGCTAAGCAGTCGCTCGGCCTGCTTCCGCAGGCTCTTGGGAGGGGGCAACATGGGGGGGGCTCTCATGCGGCCAGGTCCTGGGGTTTGGGGCGGTTTTTTATTTTTGAGACTGGCTTGGATTCCGCCACTTCAAACGCCAGCAATATCCGCTCCGGGGCGCCCGCCAACCGCCGCACATTCAACATCACCACCCGCGGACCCAGCGAGGGAAGTTTGAGCGTCAGCGGATGATTCTCCAGGGCGATTTTTTGCGGCAGCAACTGCTCGAGCAACCGATGCAGGGGGAGCACGTTGAATAGCCCCTGAATGATTTGATAGAAGGTCTGGCCCTCCATGGCCTGAGGGGTGGTCTTGAAAGTTTTGAGAAACGCGCGGTTTGAAAAAATCACGTATTTGTTCTCATTGAGCAACAGCAGCGGTTCGCGCACGGTGTTGAGAATGCCCAGGACGTGGGCGGAGGCCTGAAGGGCGGCCAGCTCGGCCTGCTTCCATCGAGTGATGTCCATGAACGTCAACACCAGTCCGCTGACGATATTGCTGGACGTGCGATAGGGTTGAACCCGCACCCGCCACCAATCGCCATTTTGGGTCTGCACCTCCTTCTCCAGAGGCTTCAGATCCAAGAGGACCTTGGTGGTATCGGCTTTCAGTTGGTCATAATTCAGGGTGGTCGCAAGGTCTTCCAGAGGGCGGCCCACGTCCGAGGGGATGAGCCGGATCAGCCGGATGGCTTCGTGAGTGAAACGCTTAATCCGGAGTTTCAAATCCAAGAAAATGGTGGCAATGCAGGTGCTGTTGAGCAGATTCTGGATGTCGTCGCTGGCCTTGGCCAGATCGTCCAGCTTGCGCTGAAGCTCGGCGTTGACCGACTGTAATTCCTCGTTGAGCGACTGCAGTTCCTCCCTGGAAGTTTCCATCTCCTCATTGGCACTTTGCAAGTCCTCATTCGTGGACTGCTGTTCCCTATTGATGGATTGCAAGTCCTCGACCGTGATTTGAAATGTGTCCCGGGTGTGCTGCAGCTCTTGCTCCAGATGAGGCACGCTGCGGGACGAGGTCTTTGCGACGCGGTGAGACTTTTCCGCCGGCGCAAAGGCGCGGACGGCCGGCTTCGGTAGGAAAACGACGAGGAACAGCCCCCGGATGGATTCCGGCTCCCTCAGCTTTGTCACTGTAATCCCCAGAAAGCACATGCTCCCGTTGATTTTTAAGGGCACGTCTTTGCTGCCAGCCTCGCCCTTCTTTAATTTGGCCCGTCGGAATGTCAACGCGAGTTCAACCCGCAATCCTTTGCGCGCCATCTTAAGAATATTCAGCCTCGGCAGCCCGGTGCCCGGCTCCAGATAGTCG
>CAIYSH010000376.1 GCA_903928755.1 uncultured Alphaproteobacteria bacterium
AGGAGCTGGGGTTCACCTTCCATCACCTGGACGGCGCCCGCTATTGGGATGAGCGGGCGGCCTATGCCTTCAGTCTGGATGAGATCGAAAGCGGCCTGGAAGCCCCGGCCGCCGAGATCCACCAGATGTGCCTGGATCTGGTGGCCGAGGTGGTGAAAAGCGAGGCCTTGATGGCCCGCCTGGCCATCCCTGAGGCGGCGCGGGACTATGTGGCGCAAAGCTGGGCGGACAAGGCGCCATCCCTCTATGGCCGGTTCGACTTCGCCTATGACGGCGCAGGGTCGGCCAAGCTCTTTGAATACAATGCCGACACCCCCACCAGCATTTATGAAACCGGCGTGTTCCAGTGGGTGTGGCTGGAAGATCAGATCGCGGCAGGCGCTTTTGCGCCGGAGACCGATCAGTTCAACAGTCTGCATGAAGCCCTGATCGAGCGGTTCGCCGCCCTGTTTCCGGGCGGCGGGTTTGTGCACTTTTCCAGCGATCCAGACCTGGTGGAGGACCGCCAGACCGTTCGCTATCTTGAAGATCTCGCCAAGCAGGGGGGCCTGGAACCCAAGTTCGCGCCCCTCCAGTCCATCGGCCTGGACGCCGACGGCCGTTTCGTGGATCAGGACAACTACTTCATCGGCGCCATGTTCAAGCTCTATCCGTGGGAAGACATGCTGCGCGAGCCCTATGCGGCCAATCTGGCGGCGTCGAAAACCCAGTTCCTGGAGCCGGCCTGGAAGGCCGTCCTCTCCAACAAGGGCCTTCTGCCCCTCCTTTGGGAACGACACGCCGGACATCCAAACCTGCTGGCGACCTATTTTGAAGATGATCCGAAGTGCGCGGCGCTTGGCGCTTCCTATGTGCGCAAGCCGCTCTTTTCTCGTGAGGGGGCCAATATCGAACTGGTGAATAAAGGTCGTCGCGCCAGGGTGTTGGACCAGGGCTATGGCGAAGAGGGCCATGTGCGGCAGGCCCTGCACACCCTACCGCGATTTGGCGGACACTATCCTGTCATGGGGGTCTGGATGGTTGGCGATGAACCCGTCGGCCTCGGCATCCGCGAGGACCAAAGCCGCGTGACCCGCAACACCTCGCGCTTCGTGCCGCACGTCATTCTGCCCTGAGGCCGGTCGCGCCAACGACAAGGGGGCAGCCACCTTGGAACTATGGTGGCGCGGCCTGAACCCCCGGAGGAGCCCTGGGAATTTCAAACATGGAGTTACGGGAATTCTGAGTGAAATTCTTGTCCTTCAGTGGAAAGCGAAGCCAGGTCGGGCGCGGGGGTTTTGCCCAGCGTCGCATTAACTCCTGGCAGTTGCTCGCGCTCAACACGAGTTGCGCCGCATTCAGTTCGTGCAATAATAGAGTAAGGCATGAGGTCTTGTGACCTGGAATTCGCAATCGAGTGACTTCCATGATCCAGGTGCACCGACCTTACCCAATGGAAAGGTATCCAATGGTCGAGCTGACAAGTGATCTGGCAGGTTCAGACAAATTGGCGACAGCTCGCGGAACACTCTCGCAGGCCGGGTTCATCACGGCGACGATCCTGTCGTGTGCAACGTTTGCCATAGGACTTGGCCTGTTGTTGCAGCTCACCAATCCGGCAAGTGATGTCGGGCACTTGTTGGGCCTTGCTCTGAATGGGCGATCGATAGATTTTGCTGTAGCTTTAGACAAAATAGTTCACGCCCTTCCCTATCGGCTTGCGCGATACTTGGGACTTACGGCGCTGATGGGCGGGGCCCTGATTTATTGGTTAACCCAGGCCGCCAGGCGTCTAAGAGATGCCGGGGTCTCTGGACGATATGCAATCCTGATCGCCGTTTTGGGGCTGGCAAATTTGGCCATAATCTTCTGGATTTTGGCTTTGACGCCCGCCCGCGCTCAACCTCAGCAGGCTTAGTGGCGGACCCTCACCCAAGGCCTTGGGACAAGTGTTTCATGCCGCTTCACAGCGGCGCTGAACCGAACGCCTGACCTTCAACTTCGCAAAGCTCTTCCAATGCTCCTCCCGATCATTGCGTTTTTCTTCGGCCTCGCCGGTACCGCCATAGCGATCCGCGCCAACACCGCCCTGCGCCACGAAGACAGAGTGCCCATGCAGTGGTCCGTGACGGGACAGGTGAACTGGACGTCACCGCGACCGGTCGGCCTGGCCTTCTCCCCCGTCACGACGATTGTCGTCCTCGTCGTAATCTGCCTTAAAAGCCTGGGCCCAACCCGGCCGGGACAGGAACATCTGGTGGTCCCGGCGATGCTGATCTCGGGTGCCGTGCTGACTGCCGTGCAGCTTCTGCATCTTTGGCTGGTGTTCAGGACTCTGAAGGGCACCGGGAAATAGCCTTTGCTCAGGACTTGCCGCCTGCACGAAACAGCCCCCCAACACCTATCTCGCCGTTAACCACGTTTGATCACAGAGCCTAAACCACGATGATTCAGGATTCAGCCTTGGTTCCTGCGAGGCGAATATGGCTGTTTCCCACGACACGATCATTCTTGGCGACTGCATCGAGTCCCTGAAGGCCCTGCCGGACAAGTCGGTGGATCTGGTGTTTGCCGATCCGCCCTACAATCTGCAGCTGGGCGGCGACCTGCTGCGGCCGGACAATTCCAAGGTCGACGCGGTGGACGACGACTGGGATCAGTTCGAGAGCTTTGCGGCCTATGACAAGTTTACCCGCGAATGGCTGTTCCAGTGCCGCCGGGTTCTGAAGGATGATGGCGCCATCTGGGTGATCGGCAGCTATCACAACATCTTCCGGGTGGGCACGACCCTGCAGGATCTGGGCTTCTGGATCCTCAACGACATCATCTGGCGCAAGTCCAACCCCATGCCCAACTTCAAGGGCACACGGTTCACCAACGCCCACGAGACCCTGATCTGGGCCTCAAAGAGCCAGGGGGCCCGGCGCTATACCTTCAATTACGACGCCATGAAGATGGCCAATGACGAGCTGCAGATGCGCTCGGACTGGACCCTGCCCCTGTGCACGGGCGAAGAGCGGCTGAAGGACGAGAACGGCGTCAAGGCCCACCCGACCCAGAAGCCCGAGGCCCTGCTGCACCGGGTGATCCTGGCCTCGACCAAGCCCGGCGACGTGATCCTAGACCCCTTCTTCGGCACCGGCACCACCGGCGCTGCAGCCAGGCGTCTGGGCCGCCATTATATCGGCCTGGAGCAGGACCCGAAGTATGCGGCCCTGGCCAGGGACCGTATCGAAAAGGTCATGCCCATTGCCCCCGCCGATCTGGATGTGTTCGGCTCCAAGCGGGCCGAGCCGCGCATTCCTTTCGGCCAGATTGTCGAAGCCGGCCTGCTGCGTCCGGGCGATGTGCTCTATTGCCCCAAGGGCGAACGCTCGGCCCGGGTCCGCGCTGACGGCTCACTGATCATCGGTGAAATGGCCGGTTCGATCCACAAGGTGGGCGCCATGATCCAGTCGGCGCCGGCCTGTAATGGCTGGACCTATTGGCACTTCAAATCTGACAAGGGCCTGGCCCCCATCGACGTCCTGCGGGCCAAGGTCCGCACCCAGATGGCGGCCTGATCCAGGGCTCCGGGCATATTTCTGCTAGGCGAATGACCTGAGGACGATAAGCTTCAGGTCATGAACCCGCGCATCTTCGTCCTCACCCTGGTCACATTCGCCTTCGGGTCGGGGGCCTTCATCTTTGCCGGCATGCTGGAAAACCTGGCCGCCGACCTGCATGTGACCACGGCGGTTGCCGGCCAGCTGCAGACTGTCTTCGTCCTGACCTCGGCGGTTCTGGGTCCGCTGGCGGCCTGGGCTTTCGGTCGGGTGGACCGGAAATACATGGTCATGGGAGGGCTTGGCCTGGGCCTGCTCCTGCACCTGGCCTGCTCCCTGACGCCCAACTTCAACACCTTGCTAGGGCTGCGTGCCCTGGCCGGTCTGGCAGGGGCCATGTCCGGCCCCGCCGCCAGCGTGGCCGCCGCATCCCTGGCTCCGCCGGAGCGGCGGGGTTCGGCCATTGCCATGGTGTCCAGCGGCATGACCCTGGCCTTTGTGGTCGGCATTCCCATGGGCAGTCTGGTGGGTGCGGCCTTTGGCTGGCGATCAACCTTTCTGGTGGCAGCGTGCCTGTCGGCCATAGCCCTGACCGCTGTCACCTTCTTCCTGCCCAAGGTGCCCGCTCCGCCCAAGCGCGACGGCGGCAGCCTGAACCTGCCCGTGGTCTGGCCCTTTTACCTGACCACCTTCCTGACCTTTGCGGCCAACATGACGCTGAACCTCTACATCCAGCCCATTGTCCGGGTGGGTGCCGGGGTAACCGGGGCCGGAGTCGGGGCCTTCCAGGCCATGATCGGGGTCGGCTCCATTGCGGGCCTCGCCCTGGGGGCCAGAGCCGCAGACCGCAATGCCGGAAAGGGCTGGATCCTGCAGGGCTTTGCCATCCAGGCCACAGCCATGAGCGTCCACTTCGCGGCCACCCACCACGCCCTGCCCCCGGGCTGGCCCAGCGCCGCCCTGGTGGCCCTGGGCATCTTCCTGGCGGCCACGGCCCTGTTCTCCATCACCCCGGTGATCCAGTCACGGCTGATCCAGGCCACAGGCGGGGCACCGGTCGCCCTGGCGCTGAATGGCTCGGTGGTATCCCTGGGCCAGGCCCTGGGCTCTTCGGTCGGCGGTCTGGCCCTGCACATGTCCGGTGTTCCGGCCATTCCGGCCGCCGCCCTGGCCATGTCCCTGACCGCCCTGACGACCCTGGCCTTCCTGTTTCCGAAATCGCAGGAAAAAACCGAGCAGGTCAGCACCTAGATCAGGGCGTTCAGGGCCACCTTTGCGGCCTTCAGAAAAACGCTGGGCAGGCCATCCAGATCCCGCCGGGATGCCCAGATGAGGTCGCCGGCCTGACACTCAGTCTTCAGCACCGTCAAGGTCAGGGAGAAGTGGGTGAAGACATGCTCCACCTCGCCCATGGACCGCCAGGATCCTGCAACGGGGGCCAGGGCTTCGGCTTCGGCAAGGGAATGGGGCTGATCACGCCAGTCGGTCGTGGGAAGCGCCAGCATGCCGCCCAGCAGGCCCCTGGGCGGGCGACGGACAAGACCCACCTCAACGCCCCAGGTCAGGACATAGGCCACGCCATAGCGGTGAGGCCGCGCCGCCTTGGGCGTCTTGCGGGGATAGGTCTCTGGTGTGCCGAGCGCTCTGGCCCTGCAGTCCGACGCCAGCGGACAGATATCGCAGGTCGGCGACCGGGGCTTGCAGACCGTCGCGCCCAGATCCATCAGGGCCTGGGCCCAGTCCCCCGGTCGGTGGTCGGTAACCAGCCCGGCCGCCAGGGCCTTCAGCTGCGGCTTGGACCCCGGCATGGGGGCCTCGACGGCATAGAGCCGGGACATGACCCGCTCCACATTGCCGTCCACCACATTGGTTGGCCGATCAAAGGCGATAGCGGCGACGGCGGCGGCGGTATAGGGGCCAAGGCCCGGCAGGCTGCGGAGCCCTTCCTCGGTATCGGGAAAGATACCCCCGTGATCCTTCGCCACGGCCCGGGCGCAGGCCAGCAGGTTGCGGGCCCGGGCATAATAGCCAAGCCCGGCCCAGGCGGCCATGACCTCACCGTCGGCCTCGGCCGCGAGGTCGCTGACCTTTGGCCAACGGGCTGTGAATTTCAGGAAATAGGGGGTCGCATGGGGGACCGTGGTCTGTTGCAGCATGACCTCGGACAGCCAGACCCGGTAGGGATCGGCGCGCAGGCCAGCCGCCAGGTCCCCGGGCCGGACACGCCAGGCCAGGTCCCGTCCATGGGCATCATACCAGGCGAGGAGTTTTTGACGCATCGGGCTCATCGCGCCTTAATGCCCGAAGCGCAGATGTCGCGCGACGGGTCCGTGGCGGAAATCTTCGCGCGCGGCTAAGGTAAGCCATGCGCCGCAGGAGCCTGCCCACCATCACCGAAGCCGCCGAGATCCTGGCGCGCAAACGGTCCAGACCGCCACCCCAGGGTCTGCCCCCGGCTGGGCGCAGCCTGAACAGGACACTCAAGGAGCTCGATGAACGGTTCGGCAAGGGCCCCGGTGCCCTGCAGGCCCGATGGAAGGAAGTGGTCGGCCCCGACATTGCCCGTCGAACAGAACCCGTCAAACTGACCAAACCCCGGGGCGGGGGGCCGGCAGCCCTGGAGATAAGGGTCGCAGGACCCGCGGCAGCGCTGATCCAGCATCAGGCCCCGGAGATTGTCGCCCGGGTCAATCTTTTTCTGGGAGCTGGGGCCGTCGACAAGCTGAGGATCGTCCAGGGCCCCCTGCGTGGTCTGGTGAGCGCAGCCAGAGCACTGCCCCGCAAATCTCCGCCGCTGGACGCTGCCGCAGAAGCTGAATTGCAGAAGGGTCTCGCTCAGGCACCTGAGGGCCCCCTCAGGAACGCCCTGCTGAAACTGGGGCGCGGCGTCATGAGGGACAGGCCCAAGTCTTGACTTTCAACACTCAGCGCGGGAATCGCGCTTTAATCTTTCATCCGGAAATGCGCAGGGGATCCCATGCCGACTTTCAGCCGTAGTCTTTTCGTCGTCGCCTTCATGGGGGCCCTGGCCCTTGGTGGCTGCAACAACGCCCCCAAGGCAGACGCCGCCGATATGACCCTG
>CAIYSH010000377.1 GCA_903928755.1 uncultured Alphaproteobacteria bacterium
ATGGATTCAGCTTCAAGACGCTGGAGATGGGTCAAGGTTACCCCCTGCCGATCGTCCGTCATGGGCGTATGTCTCCGAACGCGGGGAAAATCGCCCCGATAGACCTCCGATATAGTGCACCAGACTGGCCAAGGCGCGGACGGAGTGCGCCCTGGCCGGAAAATTCTTCTGGGTTCAGGCCCAGATTTCCTGCAGCGCTCAGGCTGATGATTTGACAGCATCCAGTCCCATCGGGGCAAATGCAGCCTAACGCCAATGCAAAGGGGAGCGGGACATGAGTGGCCAGGATTTCAAGGATTTCATAGTTGTCATAACAGGCGCCTCAACGGGCCTGGGCCGGGCGATCGCCGTGGAAACGGCTGATCGTGGAGCCAGGGCGGTCATCATCAACTATGCCCGCAGTCACGAAGAAGCCGAAGAGACTGCGCGGCAGGTGACAGCCAAGGGTGCGCTTGCGGTGCTTGTCCAGGGGGATGTGGCCATCGACGCGGATTGTCGGCGCATTGCAGGGGCAGCCGCTCCGTTTGGCAGGATCGATGCCCTGTTCAACAATGCAGGCACCACGAAATTTGCGCCCAATCATGGCGATCTCGATGCTGTGAATGCCGAGGATTTCCAGAACCTTTATGCCGTAAATGTCGTCGGAGCCTTCCAGATGGTCCGTGCCGCCCGTACCCTCCTGGAAGCAGCGCCCTCTGCCGGCGCAGTGGTCAATACTTCCTCGATTGCGGGGGTCACGGGGATCGGCTCTTCGGTTCCCTATGCCGCCTCCAAGGGGGCTCTGACCACCATGACCCTGTCTCTGGCCCGCGCCCTCGCTCCGAAGATCCGTGTCAATGCGATTTGCCCCGGCTTCATCGACACCCCATGGTTCGGTAAAGGCCTGCCGGAGGAGCGGGTTGCGAAAATGCGTGAAGGTTCAGCCGCTTCGACCCCCCTGAAGGCTGCCTCAACTGCAGAAGACATTGCTGGGGCCGCCGTCTTCCTGGCATCACCGGCCTCGCGGCACGTGACGGGCGAGACCCTTCTGGTCGATGCGGGATCTCATCTCGGCATGGCCACACTGAGTATGCGTTGAGCATTTTTGCGCAATTTCCGCGCTTGGTCGGGAATGTTTGCCTGTTAATTAATCAATCATGTGACCAAACAGGCCAGCGGATCGTTGAAAGATGACGACTCTGCATCAAATGGAGCAATTGCCTGTCTACCGGGCAGAGCCTGACGAAAACGGGGATAAAAAAATGCGAACTCTCAAAATCCTTCTCATTGCTGGTGCAGCCAGTTTCGGCTTTGGCGGCGCGGCGCTCGCAGCAGATGGTCCGGCCATTTCGTTCAATCTCGGCGCTGCCTCCGACTATGTTTTCCGCGGCGTGAGCCAGACAGACGGGGCCGGCCAGGTTTTCGGTGGTGCCGACGTTTCGCTGGGTTCGGCCTATGCTGGGGCCTGGCTCTCAAACGTCGATTTCAATAATGGCACCAACATGGAGTATGATCTCTATGCTGGCTTCAAGCCGCAGGCAGGCCCTGTCGCTCTTGATGTAGGGCTCGTCTATTACGGCTATACGAACAAGCCTGCGGGTGGCGATGAAGCATACTGGGAAGCCAAGGTCGCTGGGTCGGTTCCGGTCGGCAAAGGCAGCCTCGGTGCCGCAGTCTATTATTCCCCCGAGTTCTTCGGCGAGACTGGCGAAGCCACCTATTACGAAATCAATGCGTCTGCTCCGCTGACGGAAAAGGCGTCCGTTTCCGGTGCGATCGGCCATCAGTCGGTTGTCGGCCCGGCCGATTACAACACCTGGAACCTGGGCGTTGGTTATGCGCTCACCCC
>CAIYSH010000378.1 GCA_903928755.1 uncultured Alphaproteobacteria bacterium
CCACCACGTCGGCAAAGGACTGCAGGGTGGGCGCGGCCTCGGCCTGGGTCGCGGGCGCGACCATGCGGACCTGGCCGCCGCCACTCATCTGGGCACCGCCGCCGCCGCCAGGACCGGGTGCGGGCGATCCGCCGCCAACCGGTTCGCCGGACTGCAGGCGCTTGAGGGCTTCTTCTGGCCCAGGCAGATCGGCGGCATAGGCCAGCCGGATCAGGGCCATGTCCACGGCCGCCGCCGGGTCTGGCGCACGACGGACCTCGTCCTGGGCCCGCAGCAGCATCTGCCAGATCCGCGACAGGGTCCCGGCCGAGATCGCCGCCCCCACCGCTGCCAGCCGGCCGGCCTGTTCCCTGGGCAGGACCAGGGCTTCGACGCCAATGGCCTTGGCCACCGAAGCGCCGTGCACGTGCTCCATCAGGTCAAGCATGATCTGGCCGGGGTCTGCGCCATAGCCATAGAGCTGGCGGAAGGTGTCGATGGCCTTGCCCGCCTGGCCGCGAAGGATTTCTTCGAACAGGGTGATGGTCTGGGCCCGGTCGGCCAGGCCCAGCATGTCGCGGATGATGGCGGCGGGCACGGTCTGGCCGGGCTCGCCCTGGACAATGGCCTGGTCGAGCATGGACTGGGCGTCGCGGACCGAGCCCTCGGCGGCCCGGGCGATGAGCATCAGGCCCTCGGCCTCGACCCGCACCCCTTCGGCCTCGCAGATCATTTCGAGGTTCTTGACGATGACATCGGGCTCCACCCGCCGCAGGTCGAACCTCTGGCAACGGGAGAGGATGGTCACCGGCACCTTGCGGATCTCGGTGGTGGCGAAGATGAACTTGGCGTGGGAGGGCGGCTCTTCCAGGGTCTTGAGCAGGGCGTTGAAGGCCCCGGTGGAGAGCATGTGCACTTCGTCGATGATGTAGACCTTGTAGCGCGCCTCAACCGGGGCGTAGCGCACGCCGTCCAGCAGCTCGCGCATGTCGGCCACGCCGGTCCGGCTGGCGGCGTCGAGTTCAAGCACGTCCATATGCCGGCCCTCGATGATGGCCTTGCAGTGCCGGCCGTCGACGGTCAGGTCGAGGGTCGGCTCGTGGATCGCGGCGGTCTCATAATTGAGCGCCCGCGCCAGCAGGCGGGCCGTGGTGGTCTTGCCCACCCCGCGGACGCCGGTGAGCATGAAGGCATGGGCAATACGGCCAGTCCCGAAGGCATTCCTGAGGGTCCGGACCATGGCCTCCTGGCCATAGAGGTCGTCAAAGGTGCGGGGGCGGTATTTCCGGGCGATGACAGTATAGGCTGCGGAGTCCTTGGCCGGCGCAGGCGCAGGGGCGCCGCCGAACATGTCCGCCGTATCGGGATCACGCTCGGGGAGTTCGGGCTCAAGCGTGAGGTCTTTGTCGGCCATTACCGCACTGTGAAAAGACGTTCTGGGTGGAGACCGGACGACGACCCGAAGCGTGACTCGTTACGGCTGCTTCCTTCCGGACCTGACCGGGTTGGCGAGGCGTTCGCCCGTCGCCGATCTCCGCCCCCTATATCGCGGTCCGGACGCACATACGCAAGCATGACTCTTGTCGCAAAGGTGAGGTATTAGACTCAGATGCCTCTGAACGCCTTCATGAACACCTTCGCCGGCAACCCCCTCAACAGGGCAAGCGACAAGCGCAAAGACGACGCCTGGATCGCTGAACGGTTCGCCTCGGATGAATCCCTGGCCTTCGTCATGTGGAACGGAAAGCCCTTCGTGGAGAAATCCTCCGACGGCGGCCTGCAGATCGCCTACCTGCCCACCAAGATGGCCGACGGCCTGTCGGGCGGGCCTGAGCGTCTGTTGTTCATGGGCCTGTGGAAGGACACCGCCATCTTTGCCGTTGACATGGAAGGTCCTGCCGACCCGGCCGACGGCCCCCTGCAGGGCCTGGGGAAGTTCGAGGACATGCGCGGCCTGGCGGCGCGCCTGCCGGCGGGCGACGCCGCCATACTGGGCACCGCCAAGGGCATGTTCGAGTGGCGACGCAAACACAGGCACTGCGCCGCCTGTGGCCAGCCTTCGGAAGTGGCCGAGGGCGGCTGGAAGCGCCAGTGCCCGGCCTGCCAGGCTGAACACTTCCCCCGCACCGACCCGGTGGTGATCA
This sequence comes from uncultured Alphaproteobacteria bacterium, assembly GCA_903928755.1. GTDB lineage: Bacteria > Pseudomonadota > Alphaproteobacteria > Caulobacterales > Caulobacteraceae > Phenylobacterium. The sequence goes on from CAIYSH010000378.1 coordinate 2,124, forward strand.
TGCTGGCCGTTCACAAGGACCGCTGCATGCTGGGCCGCCAGGAACTGTGGCCCAAGGGCATGTTCTCGGCCCTGGCCGGTTTCCTCGAGCCTGGCGAGACCATCGAGGAAGCCTGCGCCCGGGAACTGAACGAAGAGGCGGGCCTGAGCACAGCCTCGGTCGCCTATCACTCCACCCAGCCCTGGCCCTTCCCCAACTCCCTGATGATCGGCCTGATCGCCCAGGTGGATGACGACAACGCCGCCCCGGACCAGACCGAGCTTTCCGAAGTGCGGTGGTTCACCAAGGAAGAGGCCCGTGACCTGCTGGCCGGCAGGATCCCCAACACCTTTGCGCCCGGCGGCATGGCCATCGCCCACCAGCTGATCAAGGCCTGGGCGGAGAGCGCGGACTAACCAACCCTGCTGGTCAGGCACTCTGGAGAATGACCTTGACCGCCTCTTTTGTTCATGTTTTGTTTCACGTGAAACACCCCTCCTGGCATGCCCGGCCTTGCTGTGAGGAGAGCAAGATCGTATTGACAATGTGTATACGCTCATTGGGGGCAACGCATGTCGAAGGTTCAACTCCCGGTCACGACACAGTCAGGCCGCGCACCCGTTGCTGACACAAAGGGTGCCATCAATCTGCGCATTGAGGCCCGCACCCGGCAGATCATCGATGACGCCGCAGCCGTGCTCGGCAAGACCCGCACGGAGTTCATGATCGACAGCGCCAGGACCGAGGCCATCAATGTCCTGCTGGACCAGCGGATGTTCGTGTTGGAGGCCGAGGCTTACAGCGGCTTTGCCGAGGCTCTGGACGATCCGCCACCGGCAGGGCCTGCCCTGACAACCCTGATGCACCGGTCGCCAGCATGGCGGACCTAGGGGAGGACAAGGGGCTATCGCCGCCGACCCACATCAGTGACGCTCATGACCTGTCGGGTTTTGACTGCGGACAACCGGAGCTGAATGACTGGCTTTGCCATCGCGCCTTGAAGAACGAGAGCCGGTTTTCGCGGACCTATGTGGTCTGCAACGGAAACCGGGTTGTCGCCTTTGTCTGCATTTCTGCAGGATCGGTGGAGCGAGCCGCAGCACCTGGTCGCCTGAGACGCAATGCGCCAGACACTGTTCCAGTCTCAGTGATCGGGCGGCTTGCCGTCGATCGCACCCAGGCGGGTATGGGATTGGGTGCCGACCTCCTCGCCGACGCCCTGCGCCGCATCGCCCTGGCATCGAGGACCATCGGCATTGCGGCGGTCCTGGTCCACGCCAAGGACGAGGGCTCCAAGGCCTTTTATCTTCGCTGCGCCGAGTTCATCGAGTTTCCGGGAGACAGCGGGGTATTGTTCCTGCCGGTCGAGACCGTGATCGCGGCCATGGCGTGAGAAATCCTGCTGACAGACTGCTGTCAGCAGGTCCGGCCAGGGTCGCCTTCAGACAGGAGAACCAAGCCATGTCGAACGAACCCACCGTCGCCCAGCGGGCTCGGGAAATCCGTGACGCCCTGCTGGCGGGGTGAAGGTCAGGCCCCATCCCGGAACGGGTCAGCCGGATAGACCCCCAGGATCTCGAACCGCTCGGAGAAGAACTGCAGTTCCTCGAAGGCCAGGGCCACGCCTTGATCTTCCGGGCGGCCGTCAACTTCGGCATAGAAGACCGTCGCCGTGAAGGCCCCGTTCTCCATATAGCTCTCCAGCTTGGTCAGGTTGACCCCATTGGTCGCGAAGCCGCCCATGGCCTTGTAGAGGGCTGCGGGCAGGTTGCGGACCCGGAAGACGAAGCTGGTCATGCAGGGACGGGCATGGTCCGGCGCGGGAGGATCGGACTCCGCCGTCATGACCAGGAAGCGGGTGGTGTTGTTGTGGGTGTCCTCTATGTCCCGGACCAGGATTTCGAGGCCATAGAGCTCTGCGGCCAGGGCCGGTGAAATCGCCGCACGGGTCGGGTCGGGATTGAGGGACAGCAGCTTGGCCGCCAGAGCGGTGTCGCCGACCGGCTCGGTGCGCAGCTTCAGCTGGCGCACCACCCGGCGGCATTGGGCCAGCGCTATGGGCATGGAGGCGACGGTCGTTATGTCCTCGAGCTTGACCCCCGGATTGGCCATGAGCTGGAAGTGGATGGGCTTGAACCGCTCGCCAATGATCTTCAGGCCGGAATCGGGCAACAGGTGGTGCACATCGGCCACCCGACCGGCGATGGAATTTTCCACCGGGATCATGCCCAACTGGCAGTCGCCGCCCTTGATCGCTTCGAAAGCCTCTACAAAGGTCGCATGCGGAACCGGGGTCATGTCGGGATAGGCCGCGACACAGGCTTCATGGCTGTTGGCACCCAGTTCGCCCTGGAAGGCTATGCGGCCGGTGCTCATGCCTGCTCCTTGAGGGACCGGGCAAAGGCACGGGCCCGCTCCAGGTCATCGGGATTGTCTACGGATATGGGTGTGGCGTCGACCACGGCGGCCCAAATGGTCATGCCCAGTTCCATGGCCCGCAGCTGTTCAAGCTTTTCCAGCCGCTCGAGGGGCGAAGGCGGAGAGGCTGTGAAGCGCAGCAGGGCCTCCCGGCGATAGGCGTAAATGCCGTGATGGTGCCAGACAGGGGCGTCGCCATAGAGGGTGGAGCGCGTGAAATATAGGGCCCGGCCAGAGCGACGGTCGGGCTGAAGGCTGAGCACCGCCTTGACCATGTCGGGATTGGTGCGAACGGCAGGCGAGGTCTCGGCCTCGACTATGGTGGCGATATCGCAACCGGCCTCGCGCTCAAGTATGGCCAGGCAGTCGGTCAGAGCCACCGGCTGGACGAAGGGCATGTCGCCCTGGAGGTTGATGATCACATCGTGATGCCCCTGGGGATCCAGCTCGGCCAGAGCGGCCACCAGCCGGTCTGAACCGGAGGGCAGGTCAGGGTCTGTCAGCACGGCGCGACCGCCAGCTGCCGTCACGGCCTCGACAATTTCAACATCCCCGGCGGCGACCGCGACAGGGCCGATCCCGGCAGCTTCCGCCTGGCGCAGGACCCGGACAATCATCGGCAGGCCCTCAATGTCGGCGAGGGGTTTGCCGGGCAGTCGGGTGGCCGCCATGCGGGCCGGGATGATGACAATGGGTTTCATGAGCCGAGGACTTGGACCAACTGGCCAGTTGCACCCGGGCCGGTAGCGTGTAAGAGACGCTGGCGCAATACGGGGCGGGGATTCCCGCGCTTAGGCCGGAAGATTCGCCGGTCAAAAAGAGGGCCGAATTCAGGATTATGAGCGACCTGACGTTCAATAAAATCGCCGGTGCCGTCCTTGTGACGGCCCTTTCCATCGCTGGCCTGAAGGAATTGTCCTCGGCCATCTTCGACAAGACGGCGCCGGAAAAGCCCGGCTATGCCATCGAAGTTGCAGAAGCTGAGGGCGCTGCCGGTGGCCCGGTGGCCGATGTTCCCCCAGATTGGGGAACGGTTCTGCCGGTTGCTGATGTGAAGGCTGGCGAGGCCGTCTTCCAGAAGTGCAAGTCCTGCCACAATGTCGAAAATGGCGGTGCCAACGGCACGGGTCCGGGCCTCTGGGGCGTGGTCGGCCGCAAGCCGGGCAGCCATGCGGGCTTTGCCTATTCGGCAGCCATGACCGAGTTCGGTGGCAAGCAGCCCATCTGGGACTTCCAGCACATCTATGAATTCGTGAAAGAACCGCAGAAGTACATTTCCGGCACAAAGATGGGCTTCATCGGCCTGAAGAAGCCGGAAGACCGTATCAACCTGATTGCCTATCTTAACGCCCAGGGCTCGACCCTGCCGGTGCCGGCTCCAGCCCCGGCTGCAGCGGCCCCCGCTGCCGCCCCGGCGGAAGGTGCGGCTCCGGCTGCTGCAGGTGCCGAGCCTGTCGCAGCTGCACCGGTGAAGTAAGACGCTCAGAGACGCCGGTAGCCTGCAGGTTCACCTGTCGGCCCGGCGGCAATGCGTTTGACCGCATCTGCCAGCGGCTCCATGGCGGTCGACATATGATGGGCATTGGCGTGCAGGAGGATGGTTTCATCGACCATCAGCCCGACATGACCGCGCCAGAACACCAGATCGCCCCTCTGAAGATCATTGAACCGGACGGCGCGCCCCATGGCGAACTGCTGGTCGGTGTCCCTGGGCATGGCCTTGCCGCAGGCGAGCAGGGCTTGCTGGACGAGGCCCGAACAGTCCAGCCCCGCACTTGAACGCCCGCCCCAGAGATAGGCCGCCCCCAGAAGTTTCATCGCCACCCCCACGTGATCGGTCAGGAAAAGACCGACAGGAGTGAGATGCGCCTCGACGATCCAGCCGGCACCTTCAGCAAAGCGGA
>CAIYSH010000379.1 GCA_903928755.1 uncultured Alphaproteobacteria bacterium
AACTGCCTGATTTCGTGACGCCGGAGTTTGTCCGCGACGAGATCGCCCGGGGTCGGGCCATCATTCCGGCCAATATCAATCACACGGAACTGGAGCCGATGATCATCGGCCGGAACTTCCTGGTAAAGATCAACGCCAATATCGGCAATTCGGCTGTCCTCTCCACCATCTCTGACGAGGTGGACAAGATGGTCTGGGCGACCCGCTGGGGTGCCGACACGGTCATGGACCTGTCTACGGGGCGCAATATCCACAACATCCGCGACTGGATCATCCGCAACAGTCCGGTGCCGATCGGCACCGTGCCGATCTATCAGGCCCTGGAAAAGGTGGACGGAGTCGCTGAGGATCTGAACTGGGAGGTCTTCCGCGACACCCTGATTGAACAGGCCGAGCAGGGAGTGGACTATTTCACCATCCATGCCGGGGTGCGGCTGGCCTATGTGCCCCTGACAGCCAAGCGGGTGACGGGCATTGTCTCCCGCGGCGGGTCGATCATGGCCAAGTGGTGCCTGGCGCATCACAAGGAGAACTTCCTTTACGAGCACTTTGAAGACATCTGCGTAATCATGCGCGCCTATGACGTCTCCTTCAGCCTTGGGGACGGTCTGCGGCCGGGGTCCATCGCTGATGCCAATGATGCCGCCCAGTTCGCCGAACTGGAGACCCTGGGTGAACTGACCCAGGTGGCCTGGAAGCATGGCGTCCAGACCATGATCGAGGGTCCGGGTCACGTGCCCATGCACAAGATCAAGGCCAATATGGACAAGCAGCTCAAGGCCTGTGGCGAGGCACCGTTCTACACCCTGGGCCCGTTGACCACCGACATCGCCCCTGGCTATGACCACATCACCAGCGGGATCGGCGCGGCCATGATCGGTTGGTTCGGCTGTGCCATGCTCTGCTATGTGACGCCCAAGGAGCACCTGGGCCTTCCCGACCGGGAGGACGTCAAACAGGGTGTGATCACCTACAAGATCGCGGCCCATGCTGCGGATCTGGCCAAGGGCCATCCGGGTGCCCGGACCTGGGATGATGCGCTCAGCCGGGCCCGTTTCGAGTTCCGTTGGGAGGACCAGTTCAATCTGGGCCTCGATCCGGAAACCGCCCGGGAATACCACGACGAGAGCCTGCCCAAGGAAGCCTTCAAGACCGCCCACTTCTGCTCCATGTGCGGCCCCAAGTTCTGCTCCATGAAGATCAGCCAGGAGATCCGGGACTCAGCGGCCAAGCAGAACGATGTGGCGACCAGTGGCATGGCCGAAATGGCCGAGAAATTCCGGGCTGAGGGCGGTGAGATCTACATCAAGACCGAAGGCTGATCCGACCTGATGGACCTCAAGGCCGGACAGTCCGTTTCCGGGGCCGACCTTTCCGGGGTCGACTTCACCGATCTTGATCTGACCGATTGCGTCTTCACCGACTGTCGGTTCGATGACCTCATCCTGTCCAATACGCTTCTGGAGGGGGCAAGGTTCAAGGGCTGTGTGTTTACAGGCTGCCGCTTCACCCATGCAGACCTGCGCGAAGCTGTGTTTGAAGACTGCACCCTCTCGGTGCAGCAGTCAGGATGCCAGTTCGCCTTCAGCCGCATGGACATGGCGCGGTTCACCCGCTGCGACCTCTCCTTCGGGAAGTTCGACCGGATCGAGGCCTACGGAGCTGAATTCGACACCTGCAATCTGCGCGGTGCCGTGTTCCTCAAGGCGGACTTCGGCAGGGCCTTTGGACGCAGCGTGGTCCGCACTTCCGGACGCTTCAAGGCCTGCAACCTGGAACTGGCCGACCTGGCAGATCTGGCGCTTCCCGGGGGCGATCTTGCGGGATCATGTCTTCGGGAAACCGATCTTCGGGCCGCGAACCTTGAAGGGGCGGACCTGACGGATGTTGACCTTTTCCAGGCCCTGACAGGCGGAACAAGGCTGGCCGGCGCAGACCTGCGGGGGGCCGAGGTCAGCGGTCTGAACCTGATGGTCCTTGGCAGCTATTCCGGCACCCGATTTACCGCAGACCAGCAATACCGCCTGCTGGCGGCCCTGGGGGTCGAGATCTTTTCTGATTGAAACGTCTTGTGATGCCGCCCGGCATCACTACATCTCCCACCATGTTCGAAAATGCATCCAACAACCGAATTCCGAAAATCCCTGCCTATTCACCACGCAGGCTGTTGAGCGGTATCGTCCTGGTCGGCGTGCTGTTTGGTGCCCTTCTTGTCCTGACAAACTGTTCGACGACTGTGCAGCCCGGCAATGTCGGGGTTCGCATCCGGACACTTGGCACCAATGCGGGCGTGCAACAGGAAGCCCTTCCCGCCCGGTGGTATCTGGTCGGCGTCGGAGAGCGGATCGTGCAGTATCCGGCAATCCAGCGGACCTATACCTATACGCGGGAGTCCGATCAGTTCGGGTCCGACTCGAATGAAGAGATTTCCTTCAGCGACAACAATGCCTTGCCCATGACGGCAGATGTTCAGGTTGTCATGCGGGTCGACCCGCAGGCGGCTCCGATCCTCTATACGCGCTATCGCCTCTCCTTCGATCAGCTGTTCCAGGGACCGATCCGCAACGACATCCGTTCCGCGATTGCGGCCGAGACCGAGCTCGTCCCGGTGGAGTTTCTCTACAGGGGCGGACGCCAGCAGGTTATCCAGAAGGCGCTTTCCCGGGTGCAGAAGAAATGGGCCGCCCAGGGCGTTGCAATCAGCCAGCTCGACTGGATCGGGAACATTCGCTACCCGCAGGTGATACTCGACTCAATCCAGGCCAAGACCAAGGCTGACGCAGATACGATCGCAGCCCAGGCCCGGGTCGCGGTCGCCAAGGCTGTCGCAGAATCCAAGGTCGAGCAGGCCAGGGGTGAGGCCGAAGCCAATCGCCTGCTTGCGCAGTCCATTTCCAGCAGCCCCGAGGTGGTCCAGCTTCGCGCCATAGAAAAATGGGATGGTCGCCTGCCAAGCGTCACCGGTGGTTCGACTCCCTTTGTGGACATCCGCGGGAAGTAGCCCCTCCAGGCCTGTCCATTGAGGCAGGAACCGCTCGACGGAGGAAAATGGCTCTGACCTGAAAGGGGCTAGGCCTCCGCTTCGACACCTTCACGCCGCGCCGCCTGCCAGACCTCGCGGGCGGCATCCACATTAATTGCGGCAATACACAGTCCCACCACAAGGTCGGGCCATGCGGACTGGGTTGCAATGGTCATGAGGCCCGCGGCCATGATGCCGATATTGGCCAGGGCATCATTGCGGGCGGAGAGGAAGGCCGCGCGGGTCAGGCTGCCGGCATGTTCCCGATAGCGGGCCAGCAGGAAGGCGCAGGCCAGATTGACCGCCAGGGCACCCAGACCCGTCACAGACAGGAGCGTGGGATCAGGGACCTGTGGGTGGGTGAACTTACTCACAATGGTCCAGACGGTTGCCAGTCCCGGTGCCAGCAGGAGTGCCGCCAGACCCATGCCGACTGTGGCACGACGTCGGGCTGACCAGCCCAGTGCCGCCAGAATCAGCAGGTTGACGGTGGCATCCTCCAGAAAATCCACAGAGTCAGCGAACAGGGATACAGACCCGATCCGTCGCGCCATGATGAACTCCACGGCGAAGTAAACCAGATTGGCGAGGGCAACGACAAGGATGGCGCGGCGCAGGGTTCCTGGAATGATCGTGCTCATCTGTCCATTCTGTCACACAGGACACTGTATGTCCCGAAAGTGGAATTGTCACATATGAGGGCTATCCCGTAGCGCTTCGGGAGCAGATCATTTGACCTTCCTGGCGGGCCGCACTCTTGAACCCTTGTCTCCCCGACAATGCGGCTGGAGAGACAAAAGGATGCTCATTCAAACGCCTCTGGCCAGTTCAAGCCGAAGTCTGGTTCCCACATGCCGGAACGTGCTCTAGTTAAAGTTGAACGGAGGGTTTCCATGCGGCTTCAAGATCGGCTCAGGCGGGACTGGCGTTTCCTTCGCGGTCTCAGCCGCACGCTGAAGCGGGTCAAGTCCATCGCTCCTGACAGCGAAAACCTGCTCTGTGATGATCTCCAGGCGGCCGTGGACACCTGGCGGAATCGTCGGGCCCTGACCTTCGAAGGCAAGACCCTGACCTTTGGCGAGATGGACGCCCTGGCCAATCGCTATGCCAACTGGGCCCGCAGCCAGAAACTGAGGCGGGGTGACACGGTCGCGCTTTTCATGCCGAACCGGCTTGAATATTTCCCGATCTGGTATGGCCTGACCAAGGTCGGTGTGGTGACCGCCCTGATCAACAATCAGCTTGTCGGCCAGACCCTGGCGCACTGCCTCAACATCTCTGGTGCCGGCCATGTCATTCTGGATTCCGAAACGGCTCCCGCCTTCGAGGCTGCCCAGGCGTTCCTGAACAAGCCCATGATGCAATGGGTCCATGGCATGGTGCACGGGACCCAGCGGGACATGATCCAGACCCTGAGAAGCTGCAGCCAGATTCCTCCTGATCGCTCCGTGCGCGATGGCATGAAGGCCAGTGATCCGGCGCTCTACATCTTTACATCCGGGACAACGGGTCTGCCAAAGGCGGCCAGGATCAGTCACATGCGGGCCCAGCTCTACATGCGGGGTTTTGCTGCAGCGACCGGGGCGACAGCGAACGACCGGATCTATGTCGCCTTGCCGCTCTATCACGCCACAGGGGGGTTGTGCGGCCTTGGCGCTGCCCTGCTCAATGGGGGCTCGGTGGTCCTGAAGTCGCGTTTCTCGGCCACCCGTTTCTGGCCCGATGTGGTCGAGGAGCAGGCCACCATGTTCGTCTATATCGGTGAGCTCTGCCGCTATCTGCTGAACCACGCGCCCAGCGAGGATGAGCGTCGCCACAATCTGCGTCTTGCTTTCGGAAATGGACTGAGCGCCGATGTCTGGGCGGAATTGAAGCCCCGGTTCAAGGTCCCGGCCGTGCTGGAATTCTACGGCTCCACCGAGGGCAATGTTTCAATGTTCAATTTCGATGGCAAGGTCGGTGCCATTGGCCGGGCCCCGAAGTGGATCGGGAAGCGTTATAATTTCAGGCTGGTGCAGTTCGATCTTGAAACCGAAGCCCCGGTGCGCGGTTTGACCGGACTGTGTGTGGCCGCCGGAGTCGGCCAGATCGGCGAGTGCCTCGGCAAGATTGCTGCCTCCGATCCCCGCAGCGAGTTCACGGGCTATGTAGACAAGGCGGCATCGGACAGGAAGATCCTGCGCGATGTCTTCGAAAACGGCGATGCCTGGTTCCGGACCGGCGATCTGATGAAGACCGATGCGGATGGGTATTATTATTTCGTCGACCGGATCGGCGACACCTATCGCTGGAAGGGCGAGAATGTCTCGACCGGCGAGGTCGCCTTGCATCTGCAGGCGGCACCAGGGGTGCTGGAGGCCAATGTCTATGGTGTCGCCGTCCCCGGGGCCGACGGCCGCGCGGGCATGGCCGGTCTGGTGGTCTCGGAGGATTTCGATCTGAAGCGCTTCGGAGACCATATCAGTCAGGCGCTTCCTCCCTATGCCCAGCCCGTATTCCTCCGGCTGTTGCCTGTCATCGATACGACAGGCACCTTCAAGCACCGGAAGGTTGATCTGGTCACGGCAGGGTTTGACCCCGGACTGATCAAGGACAAGGTCTATTACAGGAGCCCGGCAAAGGGCTATGTCCGGCTTACAGCCCCGACCTATGCCAAAATTCTCGCCGAGGGCGTGAAACTCTAGCCGCGCATGTTGTGCGAAGGCCTTGGGCGCTGTCTAAATGGGAGTCTGTTCAGGAGACTCCCATGTCGCGCAAAATGCTCGCCGCCGGCCTTTCGGCCATCGCCCTGCTCGCTGTTGCCGGATCAACACAGGCCCGCAGCGTTCCTGCGGACAAGGCCGCCATCGACGCCCAGTTGAACAGGTTTTACCCGCATCTGGACGGCCTCTACAAAGACCTGCACGCGCACCCGGAACTGGGCTTCCAGGAGACTGAAACGGCCAGAAAACTGGCGGCCGAGATGCGCGCTCTCGGATTCACGGTGACCGAACATATTGCCGGCACCGGCATTGTTGCCGTTTACAGGAATGGCCCGGGGCCGACGGTCATGGTGCGGACCGAGATGGATGCCCTTCCCATGGAGGAAAAGACCGGCCTCTCCTACGCCAGCCATGTGATCGCCACCTGGAACGGCAAGCAGACCCCGGTCGATCACGCCTGCGGCCACGACATCCACATGGCCTCCTGGGTGGGGACAGCCCAGGCCCTGGTGGCCATGAAGTCCAGGTGGCATGGCACCCTCATGTTTGTCGGCCAACCGGCCGAGGAGACCACCGGCGGGGCCCGTGGCATGATCGCCGACGGGATTTTTACGAAATTCCCCAAGCCGGATGTCGGCTTTGCCCTGCATGTGGGTCCGGCGGGTTATGATGAGGTGACCTACCGTCCCGGGGTCAACAGCTCCAACTCCGACAGCCTGGAAATCCTGTTCAAGGGACGGGGCGGACATGGCTCGACCCCCAGCATCACCATTGACCCCGTGATCGAAGCTGCCCGTTTCACCATGGACGTCCAGACCGTCGTCAGCCGGGAAAAGGACCCGGCGGCCTTTGGCGTCATAACGATTGGCGCGATCCAGAGTGGAAACGCGGGGAACATCATTCCGGATACGGCCCTGCTGCGGGGCACGATCCGCAGTTATGACGGTGGCGTTCGCAGCAAGCTGCTGGATGGTATCCGGCGGACAGCGGCTGCGGTTGCTGCCATGGCAGGCGCTCCGGCCCCGGATGTGGATATCGTTGTCGGCGGCCGCGCCGTGATCAATGACGAAACGGTCACGGCCAGAACGGCTGCAGTTTTCAAAACGGCCTTTGGTCCGAAGGCGACGGTCCAGCCTTCGCCAGGCCCGCAGAGCGAGGATTATTCCGAATTCATCATCGCAGGTGTGCCGTCCCTGTTCTTCGGCATTGGCGGTTATGATCCTGCAAAGATCGCTGAAGCGGCTGCCAAGGGTCAGGTGCTGGCTGCCAACCACTCACCCTATTTCGCGCCGGTGCCCGAGCCGACCATCCGCAATGGCGTCGCGGCCATGACCCTCGCCGTCCTCAACCAACTTGCCCCCTGATCTGACCCGGGCGATCTGACCTTTTTATGGAGCTGACCATGTCCCTCAAGCTTTCCGCCGTCATCGGCGCACTTTCCCTGGCTGTCGCCAGCGGTGCCCAGGCGGCCCCGGAATATGCCGTCATAAAGATGACCCAGACCGTGGATCGTCCTGCTGCTGCCGTATGGGCCAAGGTCGGCGGTTATTGCGATCTCGGCATCTGGATGAAGATCGATTGCAAGATCGCCTCCGGAGATGGTGGAATCGGCACGGTCCGGGCCATTGCCGGGGGGCGCGTCACGGAAGTCATGGTCGGCAAGACCGACCTGTCCTACGGCTATGTCCAGCCGGCTGTGGAGGGTAAATTCTACAATCTTTACCATGGCTTCCTTGAGGCTCAGGCTGTCAGCGCCAAGACATCTGTGCTGAACTACACCCTGGTCTATGACGTCTCGAATCTGCCCGATCAGGCGGCAAAGGACGCCGATGTGGCCAGGCGCCGGACCATGTTCATGGGGGCGCTTAATGCCATGAAGACCCTGGCTGAAGCCAAATAGCCGCGAGGCAAGCCGGAGCTGTCTACCGCCAGGCTGGTACCCCAGCCCGGCGGTGCAAGGTCTAGAACTTCTTCTGGAATACCCCGCGCACGGCCAGGTCGGACCCTGCCTGGGGCGCGTTTGTCCGCCAGGTCAGGTCTGCCCGGAAGAAAGCCTTCTTTCCCAGCATCCGGGCATAGGCGATGGCCAGATCGGTTTCCGGAGATCCGCCCGTGAGGGCTGTATTGACCTGGGTCGTGTGATTATAGCCCTCGCCGTCGACTTCGGTCTGAGCCAGATCCACGGACCCTGAGCGCAGCTGCAGGGGCTGGCTGACGCCGAGGGTCAGGCGATCACCTCTGACTACGACGCCTGGCAAGGTCAGCGCCATGCCATAGCCTCGGGAGTCCAGATCGCTCACCCGTGAGACGAGGCCCTGGGTGACGGTCCGTCCCGGTGTTCTGGCCTGGGCCAGGCTGAGGGTCAGTTTGCGGCCTGTGCCGAGGTCGACCACGGCGGTCAGGTCGGCTTCATAACTGCGCCCGCCCTGGCCGAAATTCAGGGCGCTGGCGGGGCCATAGGAGGCACCCAGAAGACCCGAGGTTTCATCAAGGGCCGACACCCTGACGCCGAAATCCAGAGGGCCGGTATTGTCCAGGGCCAGGCCCAGGCTGGCAGACCGCGCCGTGCGGGCATCTGCGCCGAGCATGGAGGCAGGCTGATAAGGCTCTGCCGTCTGTGACCATCCGGCCGCGAGCCGGAGGTTTTCAGAGATCGGCGCGCCGAGGCTTGCGGAATAACCGCCCTGGGCAAGGGTATTCAGTCCCCCCATGCCCAGGTCCGCCGTCTCGCGCGAGCCCCAGAGTGCGGTCTCGAAAAAGCCTGAAGCTGAGAGGCCATAGCCGCCCGCCACTGAAATCCCTTCCCGGCTAGTATAGGCCAGATAATTGGTCGGCGGCCGCGGCGCGGCTCCGCCAAGGCGATAGGCACCGCGGTCAAACCGATCCTCGGCCAGGGTGCTGAGCGTGTCGCGGTAGACCTCGATCTCGCCGCCGCCCGCCAGCTTGAGCGAGTTGGTCCAGACCGGATTATAGGTCAAGGAAGACAGGCTGACTGCCGTGCCGGCCGGCTTGCTGATCAGGGTCGACAGGTTGGCGGCGAAGTTACGGCTGTAACCGTCAAAGACGGTATAGTTGTTCAGGGCGGTCCCGAGGGTCTTGAGCGTGCCCAGGGTGGTGCTGCTGATGGTGGCCGTGCTGCTGGACCCCAGGGCGATGGATGTGCCGGTCGGACTGACAGCGCTGAGGGCCCCCACCGGAGAGAAGGCCC
>CAIYSH010000380.1 GCA_903928755.1 uncultured Alphaproteobacteria bacterium
GGCATTGAAAATGTTTTCCACAAAGCTCTGTGGATTACGATCATAGAGCGGGAACAGCGAAGACTGGACCTGCACCATCAGTCTGTGCCCGGGCAGGATGACGTGGTCCACATTGGGCAGGTTGAAGCTGTAGAGTTCGACCTTGCCCGGGGTCAGGGCCTTCGGGGCGGACAGGCTATGGACATATCGACCCCTGTAGATCTCGATCCCTACGGGCAGTTCATAGCCGGCCATGCCCGGCTTTTCGGACTGTCCAGTTTCGGGCGAGGTATTGGGATAGACGTCGATCAGCTTGACGACCCAGTCTGAATCCGTGCCTGAGGTTGCGGCATAGAGCTCAACCTGTGGGGCACCCATGATGTGGACCGGATGGTCCAGGGGGCTTGTCTGGTAGGACAGGACGTCCGTGCGGTCCGAGACAAACCTCTGGTCGCGGACCAGCCAGGTCTTCCACTGGGACCCATCTTCCATATCCACGGGACGGGGAAGGAAGGGCACGGGCTTGGCGGGGTCGGAAACATAGTCATCGTGGTCGCTGGGCTCGGCCCCCGGTGCCTCGAATGAGGCCTTGAAACCGTCGCGAAGGAACAGCTTCACCGGCTTGCCGACTGGCCACTGACTGGAGCGCTCCCAACGGTTTATGCCCGTGGCATAGGTCAGCACGGGCGGTGTATGCGGGTCCGGGGCATCCTTCAGATAGTGATCGAAGAAGGGTTTCATATAGTTCACCCGGAACTCCCGGGCAGTGTCGCCAGTGAAGGCGAGCGGCCCAAGACCGATGCCATAGTGGTTGACCCCGGAATGACGCCAGGGACCGATCACCAGGAACACCTTGTCGTTGTTCCGGTCCTTGGGCTCCATGGCCCGATAGACAGCCGGTGCCCCATAGCTGTCTTCCTGGTCCCACTGGCCCACGACCAGCATGGTCGGCACCGTCAGGGGTTGGGCAGCCATCCATCTGTCCACGGCCTGCAGGGACCAGAAGCTGGTATAGGCCGGATTTTGCAGGAGCTTCTGGTTGGAGGGGTATTGGTCGACCCCCCACTTGCGCATGAAATCACCACTCGAGCCGGCTTCCAGATAGCGGGTATAATCATCGCCCACGCCTCCGGCGATGTTTCCACCTTCTGCCTTGGCCGTGCTTTGTCCGACCACATAGCCTATGGTCGGATTGCGAAAGGCACCATTATGGAAGTCGTCATCGCCCATCCAGGTATCTACCATCGGGCTTTGAGGTGCCACGGCTTTCAGGGCCGGATGTGGATGGATTTCGGCCATCAGGCTGGTGAAGCCCAGATAGGAAGATCCGACCACACCCACCTTCCCGTTGGATTCCGGCGTGTTCTTGACCAGCCAGTCTATGGTGTCCCAGGCGTCTGTCGCCTCATCAATCCCGGTCGTGTTCAGGGGCCCGACGATCGGCCGGGTCATCACGAAGTCGCCCTCGGAATTGTGCAGGCCACGAATGTCCTGATAGACCCGGATGTAGCTGTCCTCGACGAACTCTGCATCCATGATCGGCAGGATTTCGGTGATGGACTGGCTGGGGGTACGGTTCACCGACCCCTTGGCGTCATATGGGGTGCGCGACAGCAGTATGGGTGCGCCTGATGCGCCCTTCTTCATCACGACGACGGTGTAGAGTTTCACCCCGTCGCGCATGGGGATCATAGCCACCCGCTTGATAAAATCTGCCTCAGGCCGCACCGTTTCGTATTTCGCCACAACGTCGGGGGTCATGGGTGTGACCACAGCCTGCTCTGCCGCGTTGGCAGCCTCCCACAGTCCGGCGCTCGCGAGCAGGACAAGGATCATGCGGGCGGAACGCAACATGGGTGGCGACCTTACTCCAGAGAAAATGGGTGCCAGCTTTAGCTCCGAAGACAGAGGTCTGGCGGGGGCGTTTAGGCGTCGTTAAAGCCCACAAAGACCGTGGCTTCTCCGACCGGACGGCGTTCAGATACAACGGCATTGGCGGGGAAGGTTTCATCCGGCCAGCCCAGGGCAATGCTTTTCATGATCACCTGGTCGTCTGCAATGCCGGCATGTTCACGCACGACCGGCGATTGCATGATGCCCTGGCTGTTGATCACGGCTCCGAGACCTCGGCTCCAGGCCGCATTGACCAGGGCGGTGGTGACGGCACCGCAGTCGAAGGGGGTGTCGTCACTGGTGCTCAGCACCTTGTCATAGGTGACAATGATGCAGACCGGCGCATCGAACTGACGGAAACCCCGCAGCACCCAGTCCGTACGGGCCTCCTTGTCGTCCCGGGCAATGCCCATGGCACCGAACAGCTGCTTGGCCACGCCAACCTGGCGGTCGCGGTGCTTGCCGTCAAAGGCCTGACCTGTCCGGAATTCCCGCGATTGTGGCACACCGGCAATATTGCGTTCGGTATTGCCCTTGCGGATCCTGTCCAGGGGCTCGCCGGTAATGACGTAGAAGTTCCAGGGCTGGGTATTCATCGAAGATGGTGCCCGGGTGGCGAGGGTAAGGATTTCCTCGATCAAGGCCCGCGGAACCGGATCAGGCTTGTAACCGCGAATGCTGCGGCGTCCGAGGATCACATCGTCAAACTGCATTTCTTGCCCCTGAGGTCGCATACCCTGTTTCATCTGGTGCCGTTCCGACTGTCCGGGGGCGGTATCAAATCCCCGGGGCCAGAACATGCCCGAGCAAGCGCTATAACCGCATTGAAACTCCGCGTCGACCTGGCTCAATCCTGACGCCGGAATTGGCACTTTTTGACTGGCTGGAAAGCCATGAGTGGCGCAGACTTCCACCCTCGATCCGGTTCAGACGGTCATGTCCGCGAACTGGTTGAGGGCGTGTCCAGAACCCCGGGCTGCCATTGACCCGGCGGGTTGAAAACGATGGGAGGCGACATTGGAATACGAAGATATCCTATACCGCGTGGTCGACGGCGTTGCGGTCGTCACCCTCAATCGACCCGATCGGCTGAACGCCTGGCGTGGGGAGATGGAAAGGGATGTCCGGGCTGCCATGAGGGTGGCGTCCGATGACAACCAGGTGCGGGTCATCATATTGACCGGTGCCGGTCGAGGATTTTGCGCTGGTGCCGACATGAATGGACTTCAGTCGGTTGTTGACAGCCAGGGCGGTCCCGCAGCGTCGCCCAGCAGATCTGGTCCCTCCGTGTTTGATCCAGACTCACGGGAAGATTTCAAAAGGCAGTATTCCTTCTTTCCCGCGGTTCCTAAGCCGATCATTGCCGCAATCAATGGACCCTGTGCAGGGCTTGGCATGATCATGGCGCTCTATGCCGACATGAGATTTGCCTCCGACGCGGCCGTCTTCACGACGGCTTTCTCCAAAAGAGGTCTGATCGCGGAACACGGCATTTCCTGGCTGCTACCGCGTCTGGTCGGGATGGCAAATGCCGCTGACCTGTTGTTCTCAGCGCGTACGGTTCGGGCAGCGGAAGCCTTATCCCTAGGGCTTGTCAGTCGCGTTATCCCCCAGGCTGAGTTTGAGGATGGCGTGATGGAGTATGCCCGGATGCTCGCGGGGCAGGTCTCCCCCAGGTCCCTTCGTGAAATGAAGCGGGAAATCTGGAACGCCCAGTTCCAGACCCTCGCCGAAGCCATCGATGCCGCAAATCTGGATATGGAGGGCAGCTTCCGGTCTGACGACTTCAGAGAAGGGGTGGCGCACTTCGTCGAGAAACGTGCGCCAAATTTCTCAGGTACATAGAGCTGGCGGCGCGTATCTGAAATTGGAGATGGACTGATGGACAATGACCTGACCCGGGCGACTGCGTCTGAACTGGCAGACCTCTATCGATCCGGAAAGGCGTCACCGGTAGAGGCCGTCCAGGCCGTGCTGGATCGCGTTGCAGTCTTCAATCCGCTCCTGAATGCCTTGACCCGCGTTGACGCAGATGAGGCGATCTCTGCGGCAAAGCTTTCGGAGGCAAGGTGGCAGGCGAAGCAGCCCCTGTCCCCGATCGATGGCGTGCCCGCCTCAATCAAGGAACTGATCCGGGTGAAGGGCTGGCCACAGACCATGGCCAGTCAATTGACCGACAAGGCACCTGCCCTGGAAGATGCACCGGCTGTGGCGCGCCTTCGCGAGGCCGGGGTGATCATCTTCGCCCAATCTACCAGCCCGGAATATGGCTATAAGGGTGTCACAGATTCCCCATTGAACGGGGTTACGCGCAACCCCTGGAACCCGGATCGAACCCCTGGCGGATCATCCGGCGGCGCGGCCGCGGCAGTTGCGGCAGGGTTTGGTCCTCTGGCCATCGGGACCGATGGGGGCGGGAGCATTCGTATTCCTGCCAGTTGTACTGGTCTGGTCGGGTTGAAGGCAACTTTCGGTCGGATTCCAGCCTGGCCATCTTCCATGCACGGTGACCTGGCCAATACCGGCCCGATGACCAGAACCGTGCTCGACAACGCCCTGATGATGAACCAGATCGCCAGACCGGACGTCCGTGATCCTTTTTCATTGCCTGATGATGGGGTGAATTATGTCAGTCGACTGACCACTGATCTGCGAGATCTCAAGGTCGGTCTGATCATGCCGTTTGGCGACAGCTATCTTGACCCTGAGGTCGCAGATTGCGTGGCTTTGGCCGCCAGGACATTCGTAGATCTTGGTGCCAGGGTTGAAGAGGTAAGGCCCCCAACTGACATCTCTGTCATTGGAAGGGTCTGGAGCGTGCACTGGCTGTCGGCCCTGCAGCGCCTTCTTCAGGTCTATCCGGAGAGCCGCCATCAGGAATTTGATCCAAATCTCCTTGCACAGGCCAGGGTGGGGGCAGCCTTTTCGCTTCAGGACGTTGTTGATGCACAGGTCGCGCGTCGAGACATCTCGACGAGCTGGAACCTGCTTTTTGAGCGGTATGACCTGATTATTTCGCCAACCCTTGCCGTGCTGCCCTTTGGCCTGAACCAAAATCTGCCGACTGGGCCAGACGGCAATCCGAACCCGAACTGGGCCTGCACCGTGACCTATAACCTGACCCGTCATCCCGCGGTCTCGGTCCCCTGTGGCCTCAGCCGTGACGGCCTTCCGATCGGTCTGCAGATTGCCGCAGGCCACTATCGTGATGCAGACGTCCTTGCTGCTGCCGCCGCCTTTGAGCGGCACAGCGGCTGGGCATTTCCCGCCCTGCCCGGCAGCTGAGGACATGCCTGGAGCCAAGGGTGCAGCTGGGCATCAGGTCAAGGAAACCCGTAACTGAAGGGTGTCCGGCTTCAAAAACCACCTGCATTGAAGGGGGTGAATTGGCAATTTTTCTGATACCCATTGATGAATTGATGCGACAGCATGAAATTCAGACTGAGAGGTCATTCGACAGAAATTCTGCGTTTCCACTGCATTTCATCTTACAAATTCTATTGTTTTCCAATCTGTATGACCCGGTATGTTCTTGACATTCGTCAGCACAGCTTCCCAATTTCGGCCAGACCGCTGAATCAAAAAGTGCGATGGGAGGTGCTTGGACGTGTCAATGACCGGATCGGCAGGCGTCAGTGTTATTCCTGATCCTCCTCTCAGGCTGAGGACCAAGCTGGCTTTCGGGATGGGGAGCGCGGCGGAAACCATCGCGCTGTTTTCCCTCGGCTCCTATGCTCTGCTTTTCTACAATCAGGTCCTTGGCCTTCCGGCCTGGCTGGCTGGATTGGCCCTGTCGATTTCCCTTCTTTTCGACGGATTTTCAGATCCCATCATCGGATCCCTGTCGGACCGGACAAGGTCGCGGCTTGGGCGTCGTCACCCCTACATGTTTGCCGCACCCATACCGATCGGGCTCTGCTTCTTTGCCATCTTCAATCCGCCAGCCGGGCTGAGCCAGGGGCTGTTGTTTATCTGGTTCACAGGCTCGGTTATCGGTCTCCGGATCGCGATGGGATTTTTCCATACCCCGCATCTGGCCCTGGGGGGCGAGCTCTCCCATGACTATACAGAGCGAAGTCAGGTGATGGCCTGGAACAATTTCGCGACCTGGGTTGGTGGCTCAGCTATTTCATTGATTGCACTGACATTTTTCTTCAAGGCAACGCCGGAATATCCTCGCGGACTGCTCAATCCGGCACCTTATTTTCCATTCGCGGCCTTTGCCGCCATCTCGGCAGTACTTATCCTCCTGGCATCGGCCTGGTTCACCCGTGACCAGATTGCTCGGCTCCCGCAGCCGCCCAGGGACCAGGTGGCATTTTCGCCGTTTGAGTTCATGAAGGATGTGACCAAGGTCCTCAGCAACAGGAACTATCTCTGGCTGCTGATTGCCTATTTCTTCCTGTCATTGATGACCGGCGTCAGGGATTCGCTTGGGCTTTATATGGGCACCTACTATTGGGGTTTTACCTCCGAGCAGCTGAGATTCTATACGATCGGAAGTTTCGTCGGCTTCCTGGCTGCGCTCTATTTCACACCCAGACTTCATGCCCTGTGGGATAAGCGATCCATCATCATTGCAAGTGCCGTTGGATTGACACTGCTGCCATCCAGCGGCGTCCTACTACGTATGGCGGGATGGATGTATGCGAACGGCCACCCGTTCCTTCTCCCGGTCCAAATCGCGCTTTCATCAGTGAATTATGCCACTGGCGCGATCTTGAGCATTTCTGTGATGAGCGCTCTCGCGGATGTGGCGGATCAAAACGAGGTCACCTTCGGGGTGCGCCAGGAAGGGCTGCTTTATTCCACCCGGGCCCTGTTTTCCAAAATCGACACGGCCATTGGGGCCGCTCTGGCCGGGATAGTCCTGACCCTCATCTCGTTTCCGGAACATGCCCGACCCGACAGGATCAGCCCCGACGTCCTGATGCGTCTGGGTTGGGTCAATGGCCCGCTGACCATACTTCCAGGCCTTGTCGCCGTGCTGTTTTACATGAAGTACAGCATCTCCAAGGCTGATCATGCGGCAACCCGTGCCGAAATCAGCCGTCAGCGGAACCTGGCCGTGGATCTCAGGGTGACTGCAGGTCAGTGAGGTTCGGAGCTATGGAGACAAAAGCTGCACACAGCCCAGCCAATGGCAGGCTCGATCTGTCCACAAAGCTCTATTACGGCGCGGGTTCGGTGGCTTTTGGTGTCAAGGACAACGGCTTCAGCTACATGCTGCTGCTTTTTTACAATCAGGTTGTCGGCTTACCGGCCACCCGGGTTGGCCTAGCCTTGATGATCGCACTGTTGTTTGACGCGGTCATAGACCCCTTGATCGGGCACGTTTCAGACAATTTCCGCAGTCCCTGGGGGCGACGTCACCCGTTCATGTATGCGGCGGCCCTGCCCCTGGCGGTCTGTTATGTCGCAATCTGGAACCCGCCGCACTGGTCCCCAGAGGCGCTCTTCTACTACCTCCTGACAATGGCCATCGTCATCCGGACCTTTGTCTCCTTCTACGAGGTCCCAAGTTCAGCCATGGCTGCTGAATTCAGCTCCAGCTATGACGAACGCTCAGTCCTGCTCAGCTACAGATACTTCTTTGCATGGATCGGTGGGCTGTCCATTCAGCTTCTCGCCTTTTCGGTCCTGCTGAAGCCTGATGCCACACACAAGGTCGGGCAGCTCAATCCTGCGGGCTATGCACAATATGGCCTGGTTGGCGCCGTCGTCATTTTCCTGGCCATCCTGATTTCAGCAGCTGGAACCCATCGCCACATAGGCATGCTCAGGGCACCGCCGCCGGAGAGAGAGCTGACCTTGCGACAGGCCGGGCGGGAAATGGCCCACACACTGTTCAACCGGTCTTTCCTGTTTTTGCTGGCCTCCAGTATTGCAACGGCAATGGCAGCCGGGCTTGGGGCTTCGCTCAATGGCTATTTCAACACCTATTTCTGGGGCTTTTCCGCCCGCGAGATTTCCCTGTTCACGGCAGGTGTCTTCCTGTCGGCGATCCTGGCCCTGGCTTTGGCACCGCAGCTGTCGCGACGGTTTGGCAAACGTGCAACCGCCATGACCGTCATGGTTCTGGCCCTGGCGTTTGGCATAGTGCCACTGCTTCTGCGACTGGCTGGTCTGTTTCCTGCCAACGGGACTGACCAGCTAGTATGGACAATCCTGGGCACATCAATCCTCGGCACGACTTTCGGGATCGTCGGCTCGACCATGGGGGCCTCGATGATTGCCGATGTCGTGGAGGCTGCCGAACTGACCACGGGTCGCC
>CAIYSH010000381.1 GCA_903928755.1 uncultured Alphaproteobacteria bacterium
CGCCCGTTACGTCGGCCACCTTCCAGGCCATCAAGGCCCCGACCCTGGTCCTGCACGGCGAAGCTGACACCGTCATTCCGGTTGACACCGGAAAGGCCCTCGCCGCAGCCATTCCTGGCGCCAAGCTGATCCTCTATCCGGGAGTCGGCCATGTGCCGATGGAACAGATCCCCGCCAAATCCGCTGCGGATGTCAGGGTTTTCCTTTCCAATCTCAATCCCTAGGGCCAAAGCAGGGATTGCGATTCGCAATCCCGCACCGCTCGATTTGAGGAGTGATCGGCGTGAACCTTGAACGCATGGGTTTGGTCAGCCTGGTCGCCGCCCTCCTGGCGGGGTCAGGGACGGCTGGACCTTCGGGCTATCACATCGTCGATCGCATTCCCGGCCCCGACGGAGGCTGGGACTATGCCAGTTATGACCCCGCGAGCGACCAGGTGTTTGTCGCTCGATCAAAGGCCGTCAGCGCCTTTAACCTCAAGACCCGGCAGGTCAGCGGCGATATTGCTCCGGCCGATCGCGGGCATGCCGCCCTGGTCGCCAGGGGCCAGCTTATTGTCACCAATGGCACGTTGGGCGCGGTCGCCTTTTTTGACCCTCAGACTGGGGCGCCTCTGACAAGCGTGGCGGTCGGATCAAACCCCGACTACGCCCTTGTCGATCCCAGGTCGGGCCTCCTTCTGGTGATGAACCACACCGGCGGCGATGTTGTTGAGGTCAGCCTCGACGATCACCTTGTGACGCGCCGGATTGCAGTGGGGGGCGCTCTGGAGGCGGCCGTCCTGGACGGTCACGGCCGGGCCTATGTGAATATAGAAGATAAGAACCAGATCGCGGTGCTTGATCTTGCAGGCCAGAAGGTGGTCGCCCGCTATGATCTCAAGGATTGCGATGGCCCGACCGGCCTGGCTTACACTGGTCGCGACCTGGTGGTGGCCTGCGACGGTGCCGCGGAAATCATCAAAGCCGAGAACGGTGCCTTGCTGGCCAGAATAAGGGTTGGCGAAGGGGCGGACGGCGTCGCCTACGACCCTGGGAGCAAGCTGGCCTTTATCCCCAGCGGGAAGACAGGAACCCTGTCGATCCTCAAGGTCGACGGGCGTTTGACCACCCTCTTTGACACGGTTGCGACAGCGGTCAGCGCGCGGACACTGGCCCTTGACCCAGCCACCGGTCGGATCTTCCTGCCCTATGCCGCATATGGCCCGCCCGTTACGACTGGCGGCCGGCCAGGCCTCAAGCCCGGCAGCTTCAACCTCCTTGTCCTGGCCCCATGAAGCCATGGGGCCTGGTCATCGCCTGCGCACCCCTTTTGATGGGGGGGTGCCAGACCTATAGGTCTGTCCCTATCGATCCCGGCGCCTTCCCGAAGGCGATGGATCTGCGACGGCTGACCGGCCCTGAACATGTCTGGTCGGAGCCAGAATTGCTGCCGATCGCGATCGCGCAAAATCCCGACCTGGCCGCCGCGAGAGCGCGGCTGCTGACCGCCCAAAAGCAGGCGCTCGCCGCCAGGGCCGCACCGTTGACGGGTCTGACCCTCAGCGCCGAATACGCCAACAGCACCGGCGAATCCCCATGGCTCTATGGCGCAGGCCTTGATCTTCCGATGGACGCAGGCGCCCGCAAGGCGGCACGCCTGACGCAATCCGACTTTGACACCCTCCGGGCGGCTTATGACTATGAAGAGGCGCTCTGGACCGCCCGCAGCAGCCTCGCCCACGCCTTGGCTTCGCGCCGGTCGGCATCCGACGCCCTCGTCGCCGCCGAAGCGCTCGCCGAGCTCCGACAGAAGCGCGCAGACCTCCTGGAGGCTCGGGTGTCGGCGGGGGAAGACGCCAGATCCGCCGCCTTGGCGGCCAGGGCGGACCTCGCAAGCGCAAGGCGAAGGGTCAGCGAAACCTTCGCCCGCCGGGCGCAGGCCGACTACGACCTGGCTAAGGTTCTGGGGCTGAGCGCCGCCGCCATCACGGGGCTTCGGGTCGTCGCCGCGGAGGGTCCGCCTGCGTCAGTCGGCCCATTCCCTGAGGCGGGCCTGCAGAGGTCCGATGTGCTCTCTGCAATCGTCGATTATGACAGGGCGGAAGCCAGCTTAAGGCTGGAAATCGCCAAACAGAGCCCTGAGGTCCGCCTTGGTCCCGCCTATGCGTGGGACCATGGGATTGCGAAGCTCCCCTTCAACCTCGCCCTCGTCCTGCCGCCCCTGGACCTTAACCGAGCGAATATCCGCGCGGCCGAAGCCAGGCGACAGGAAGCCGCCCGTAACCTCGAGGCCGTTCAGGCGCGGGTGCTCGACCAGGCGGCTCGGGCCCACGCCAATCTTGATCAGGCGAGGCTTCAGTTGGCCCTGATCCGGGATCGCGATCTTCCGGCCGCACAGGGCCTGGCAAACGCCGCCGGTCGCGCGCTAAGGGCCGGCGAGGGTGATCGGCCCGATGGCCTCACGGCGGAAGCGGCGCTGGTTGAGACGGAGCTGATGAGGATTGACGCCGAGGCGGCGGTGGAAGCCGCCACGGTCGACCTTGAAGAGGCCCTGCGCACCACCTTCGCCCCGCAAGACATGCTTACCCTGCGAACCGAAATGCAGTTGAGATCCCGCCCATGATGCGCCGACGGCTCTTCCTGACCGCGATGACGGCGGCGATTGCGACCCAGGGCCTGGCCGCCGAACTGTCCGCAGACCTTCAGCGGAAACTGGGTCTGACCACGGCTGTCGCGATCGCTGAACAGGGCGGCTCAACGGCATCGGGCTTCGCTCGGGTGCTCGACGCGGTTCCCTTGGCGAGCCTTGACGCCGACCTGGCCGCAGCCAGGGCCAGCGCCACTGCATCTGCCGCCGAGGCCCAAAGAACCCGGGATCTGGCTGCGGCTGAGTCTACAGTCTCCAGGCGGGTCGCCGAGGCCGCCTCAGCCCAGGCAAGGGCTGACAGCATTCGACTCAAGTTCCTCGAGCGGCGTCTTGGCCTGGAGTGGGGCCCGGTCTTCGTGAGCATGGGCGAGGCTCGTCGGTCGGCCCTGATTTCGAACCTCGCGGCGGGGCGGGCCGCCCTTGTGCGCCTAGACGCCCCCGTTGGGCTCGCAGGAGTCCGAACAGCGACCGTCGCGCGGCCAGGCCAATCCCTGGCCAGCATTCAGGTTCTCGGGCCGGCTCGCCTTGGCGACCCCCGGTTTCAGGCACCCGGTCTGATAGGTCTCGTTTCGGGAGCGGCGGCGGCGGATTTCGCAACGGGCCTCGTCTTCCCTGTCAGCTTTGCGACGCGCGTTCAGTCCGGCGTCCTCCTGCCCCGTTCGGCCCTGTTTCGCGCTGGTGGGCAAACCTTTGTCTATGTCCGCAAGGATGCGACCCATTTTGAGCGCCGCCGCCTTCTATCGCTGCAGGCCCGGCCTGACGGGGTTTTAGCGCTCGGCGCCGTACGGCCGCGCGAGGTGATCGTAACCTCTGGGGCGGCCGCCCTATTCGCCGCCGAGACCCAGCCCAAGGACGAGGAAGACTAGCCCATGCTGTCGGTCATCGTCCGCTGGACCCTCGATCGGCCGCGGCTCATGGCCGTCGCCGCCCTCCTGCTGCTGGTCTATGGAAGCCTGGTCCTGGCCGGGGCCAAGATGGATGTCTTTCCGGAATTCGTCCCGGCCCAGGCAGAAATCCAGACCGAGGCCCCCGGCCTGGCCGCGGATCAGGTAGAGCAGCTGGTCACCCGTCCCCTTGAACAGGCGGTCAATGGCGCAACAGGGGTCAGTGCTGTCCGGTCGGAGTCGATCCAGGGGCTGTCCATTGTCACGGTCGTCTTCAATGAGGGCTCTGACCCCTATCGCGCCCGTCAGGTTGTCGCCGAGGCCGTTGGCGAGGCGGTTTCAGACCTGCCGGCGGGGGTGGCCGCGCCGAAACTTTCGCCGCTGACCTCGTCGACCATGGACCTGCTGAAGGTCGGTTTTACCTCCGGTCGCCTGTCGCCGCTGCAGCTCCGGGACCTGGTCCAGTGGACCGTGCGGCCAAGATTGCTGAGTGCCGCCGGCGTGGCCCGAGCCACCGTCTATGGCGGGGAGGTCCGCCGCCTTGAGGTCCGCGTGCGGCCTGCCGACCTGGCGGCCCGCGACATCAGCCTCGATGATGTGGTCGCCGCTGTGCGCCAGTCCACAGGGATCGCGGGGGGTGGCTTCATTGATACACCCCAGCAACGCTTACTGATCGAGTCCAGGGGGCAGGCCCTGACCCCCCGGGACGTCGCCGCCAGCCCCCTTCAGGGACCGGCCGGAACGCCACCTTTAAGGATCGGCGATGTCGCCGAAGTGCTGGATGCCCCGGCCCCGGATGTGGGTGATGCCATCGTCATGGGCAGGCCAGGGGTGCTCATCAGCCTTTCAAGCCAGTATGGTGCCAATACCCTGGATGCCACCCGCGCTGTTGAGGCCGCCCTCAAGGACATGCTCCCGGCGCTGCAGGCACAGGGGGTCCAGGTCCATCAGGGCCTCCACCGACCCGCCAATTTCATTACCGCAGCCCTGAACGGCATTGGCGAGGACCTGATCATCGGTGGCCTGCTGATCGCGGTTGTCCTCTATGCCTTCATGCGCAATGTGCGGACGGTCGCCGTCTCGTTCATCTCGATCCCGCTGTCGCTCCTGGCGGCGGTGGCGGTTCTGAACGGCCTTGGCTGGACCATCAACACCATGACCCTGGGGGGTCTGGCCGTGGCCCTGGGTGTGGTGGTCGACGACGCGGTCATCGATGTGGAGAACATCGTCCGC
>CAIYSH010000382.1 GCA_903928755.1 uncultured Alphaproteobacteria bacterium
ATGACGCTGGGGTGGCCGTCCGGGGTCAGCAGGCCGCGGCAGGCAAACTGGCTGCGGTTGAAATCGTTGATCTGGGCCAGGGTGACGCCGGATTTATCGAAAACCGTATAGACGGCCATGGCGTGGCAGGCCTTGCCCTTGAGGTCACAGCCGATCATCTGGACATTGAAATTCTGGCCCGGAACTTCGACGTTCAAAAAGACCATGCCGTCCTCGACATGGTCTGTGCTCGCCTTGGCACCCATGGACGCGAACAGGGCGATGATGTCGGCCGGGTCGGTGGCATAGAAGGGCCCTGCCTTGGGTTTGGCGGTTTTGGGTTCAGCTGATTTGACTGTTTCCGGCTTGTGCGCAGCAGGCTTCGGCACCGCCATTGAGGGGTTTGCGGATGTGGCTGGTGCCGCAGCCAGGGCAGTTGCGGCCGCAAGGCTCAGCCAGAAGGCCAGGATCGGCGCACGCATGGTCTGGTCTCCTGAAACGACGCGACTCATCTGCGCCCTGATCATGACCGGATCAAAGCGTGAGTCGGCTGGCATCGTGACATTCTGCGGCACCGGGGGCAGATTGCCGACATGCGGATGCCATGCCTCTCCATTCTCTTGATCACCGTCGGTCTTGGCGTTCCGCTCAGCGCCCTGGGGCAGGCGCGGGACCCGGCCAGCCGTCAGACCCTGGTGGACATGG
Source organism: uncultured Alphaproteobacteria bacterium (assembly GCA_903928755.1). Classification (GTDB taxonomy): domain Bacteria; phylum Pseudomonadota; class Alphaproteobacteria; order Caulobacterales; family Caulobacteraceae; genus Phenylobacterium. Next base: position 685 of record CAIYSH010000382.1, read on the forward strand.
CCTATGTGCTGGGCGAGGCCCATGCCCTGCGTCAGGTCTGCGAAGGGGGCAGTGACCAGTACTGGCGGACCCGCATGGTGCGTCTGGTAGATACTGAACAGCCGGACGAGGCCCTGACCCAGAGGCTGAAGGACGCCTTCAATACCGGCTTTGTCGCTCGCCAGGCAGGATTTCCGACCTGTAGTCCTGCCGCCCGCACGGCCATGACCAAGGTGATGGCCAGGGGCAAGGTTCTTGCCCGGCGACTGGCACGGACGGTGCCAACTGATCCTGCTCAACCCTGAAAGGCGACATTGTCAGAAGTCCGATATACAATGCTTGACAGGCATATCGGAGGCGACCCATGGCCCAGTTGATTGCAGTTCTCCTGTTCGGCTTTCTGGCCTTCACCGTGGTTCTCGGTGCGATCAAGATCGTGCCCCAGGGCACGGAATTCACCGTCGAGCGGTTTGGCCGATACACCCGTACCCTCAGACCCGGCATCAGCTTCCTGACCCCCTTCGTTGAAGCTGTGGGCCGGAAGATCAACATGATGGAGCAGGTGCTCGACGTGCCGCGCCAGGAGGTGATCACAAAGGACAATGTGACCGTCCAGGTGGACGCCATTGTCTTCATCCAGGTGATGGACGCCGCAGCCGCGGCCTATCGCGTGACCAATCTGGACTTCGCCATCACCCAGCTGACCATGACCAACCTGCGGACTGTCGTCGGCAATATGGAGCTGGACGAGGTGCTCAGCCAGCGTGACCAGATTAATACCCGCCTGCTGGAGGTCATCGACCAGGCCACCAGCCCCTGGGGGGTCAAGGTGGCGCGGATCGAGATCAAGGACCTGCAGCCGCCGCCGGACATCACCAACGCCATGGCCCGTCAGATGAAGGCCGAACGGGAGCGCCGGGCCGTCATTACCGAGGCAGACGGCGAGAAGCAGGCCGCCATTGCCCGCGCTGAAGGCGCCAAGCAGTCGGCCATCCTCCAGGCCGAGGGCCGCAAGGAAGCCGCCTTCCGCGACGCCGAAGCCCGGGAACGGGCGGCGGGCGCCGAGGCCAAGGCGACGCAGCTGGTTTCCGACGCCATTGAAGCCGGCAGCGTCAACGCCATCAACTACTTCGTCGCCCAGAAGTATGTAGAGGCCTTCGCCAAGCTGGCCGAGAGCCCGCAGCAGCGCACGGTGATCGTCCCGGCGGACATGGCCTCCCTGGTGGGCTCCATCGCCGGCATTGGCGAACTGGTCAGCGGTGCTAGACAGGCTGCAACCATTGTGCCGCCCCCGCCGCCCCGGCCGCGGGGAAGTTCCGTACCGACGGTCGGGAGCTAGATCATGGGTGAGCTGCTGACGATGGCGGCGAACCATCCCTTCTGGATCTGGGCGGCCCTGGCTGCAGCCCTGCTTGGGGCTGAGGGCCTGACCGGATCCGGCTGGCTGCTCTGGCCCGCCACCTGCGCCGCTGTCATGGCGGTTCTGACCTTGGTGTTCCGGTTTGACGTCGTGCAGGCGGTCGGCCTGTACGCGGCCCTGACCATTGCCTCGACCTATCTGGGACGGCGGTTCATCCCGCAGCTGGCCGGGGATGACCACCGCGACATCAATGACGCGACCGGTCGGCTGATCGGTCATCACGGCAAGACGGTGGGCGTATTTTCGGGCCGGGCAGGGCGGGTCTTCATCGACGGCAAGGAATGGGCGGCGACCTCGGACACCGAGCTTGATCTGCCTGCCGGGTCTGCGGTGGAAGTCACCGGAATCGAAGGGGCCCATCTGAAGGTCAGGCCAGCCTGATCTTCACGTCTGGCTGACGGCGACGGTGCTGCAATGGCGGGCCGGGCTGGAATGAACACACATTCCCACGCTTCGCGCTTGCAACGCGTTGCGCATTTCCGCTGACGAAACTAGCTTGTCGCCGCCTCATAGATCGGAAGAGCGTCGTGTAG
>CAIYSH010000383.1 GCA_903928755.1 uncultured Alphaproteobacteria bacterium
CATGATCTCGACATGAACCTTGCAGACACTGTGCGTGCCATCTTCGCCCTTGCCCTGACCCTCGGCCTGGTGGGCCTGGCCTCGGTTGCGCTGCGAAGGTTCGGGCCAGACGCCATCGCACAGCTGATTCCCAAGGGTAAACTCCGGCGACTGGCGGTGGTTGAGACCCTGATCCTCGACCCTGCACGCCGACTGGTTCTGATATCCTGCGACGGGGAGGAGCAGCTGTTGCTGCTGGGCGAAGGCCAGAGCCTGAAGGCCGTTGCCACTCCGGCGATCACCCAGATCACAAAGGCAAACTTCGATGCTTAGCCGCCTGCGCGCCATAGTGCACCCGGTGACCGGATCCTGGCATCCAGACGATCTGCGGCGGGCGTTCGCCTATGCCCTGATCGCCACCCTGGTGGGAATGGCCCTGCCCGTTCCGGCCATTGCCCAGGCCGTAAACATCAATCTGGGCTCGGGTGCGGGACTGACGGACCGGGTCGTTCAGCTGATCGGTCTGTTGACCGTCCTGTCCCTGGCGCCGTCCATCGTGATCATGACCACGGCATTTGTCCGGATCGTGGTCGTCCTGTCCCTGTTGCGGACGGCCCTGGGTGTGCAGCAGAGCCCGCCCAACTCGGTCATCATCAGCCTGGCCCTGTTCCTGACCGCCATTGTCATGGGCCCCACCCTGCAGACCTCCTACAATCAGGGGATCAAGCCCCTGCTGGACCACCAGATGGAATTGCCCCAGGCCTTTACGGCTGCCGGTGCGCCGGTAAAGACCTTCATGCTGGCCCAGGTCGACCGGGAGGACCTGGCGCTTTTCGTCCGGCTGTCCAAGGTGCCCAAACCCAAAACCGTGCAGGAACTGCCCCTGCAGGTGGTCACGCCGGCCTTCATGATTTCCGAGTTGAAGCGGGCCTTCGAGATCGGTTTCCTGCTGTTCATCCCCTTCCTGGTCATCGATCTGGTGGTGGCCAGTGTCCTGATGAGCATGGGCATGATGATGCTGCCCCCGGTGACCATATCCCTGCCCTTCAAACTGATCTTTTTCGTCCTTGTGGATGGCTGGCGACTGGTGGCAGGAAGCCTGGTGGAAAGCTTCCACGTCGCGACCCGCTAGGTCATTTTCCGATCCCGCGACGGATTGCGGTCAGCGGGGTCCTGCACGGCCCCGGCCCTGCTCACACCGGCAATCGAACGCTAACCCTTGGCCGGTTTAGCGACTGCTGCCTGGGCCTGTTTCTGCGGTGCAGGGGCGGCAGCCTGACGGGTGACCGGGCCCACGGGCGCCGGAGCCTCTCTGAACCGGACCTTCATCTTGCCGACCCAACCCGTAAAGGCCTCATTGTCGGCGGTGATCCTGCCAAAATCCGAGGCGCTGAGCTGGCCTTCTGTAATGCCGGACAGGGCAACCTTCATGGCTTCAGGATTGTGGGCCTTGTCGATGAAGGGGGTATAGCGACCGCGCAGACGGGCCAGGGCCGCATCATCGCCCGCCAGGCTGTAGGCAACGCCTGCCCGCAGGACCTTTCCCTCATCCTCGGAGGACAGGGCTTCAGGGCGCTTGTAGCGGTCGCCCAGGCTCTTTTCGAAATTGAACCCGGCAAGGGGCCAGTTCTTCTGCTTCCAGGTCATCTCGTTACGGAGATCCTGCCCCTCGGACGAGGTATCCCGTTCAAGCACTTCAAGGCCGGCATCCATCCGCCCGAGATTCAGCAGGGCCCGGGCCTCTGCCAGGCGACGCTGGGCATTGAGCCCGGCCGGAAGGATCGTGGTCCGGGAATTGTTGATGGCCTCCAGCGCGGCCTCCGGCTTCTTGTCCATCAGGTAGACCACGGCAAGATCTGTGGCCACCTGCGCCCGGGGAACGCCATCCAGCCGGTTTTCGGATTGATACTTCAGCAGTTCGGCGGCCTGATCCAGCAGGTCAACATCCACCAGGCGCCGGACCTGCTTTCGCACCATCAGGTCGCCATCCGGCCCCAGCGGCGTCAGTTCCTTGAAGTCCATGAAGAGGGCCAAAGCCTGGATCGGCTCCAGACCATCGGCCCGGCCGTCCAGGAACAGGTCCTTGAAGGCGGCGCTCAGGTCCGCCTGCAACTGGCGGGCTGTGGGCAGGTCAGGCAGACGGTTCCCGGCTGACCGCAAGGCCTCCAGCGCCTCACGGTAGCGCCCCTGATTGAGATAGAGTTGTCCGAGGGCGCGTATGGACTCAAGCTCGGTCGCATCACCCCGCCAGCGGTATCTCAGACCACCGAACACCTCTGCGGCCTGTGCCGCAGTGATCTTGCCCATGTCCAGCCGGATTTTGGTTGCGTGCAGCAGGGCTGGAGCCGAAAGGGATTCCACAGGTGCCCCGGTGACCGCCAGATAGATGCGCAGGGCCAGGTCGGGACGACCGGACATTTCGACAAAACGCGCTTCAACAAGCCGTGTTGCCAGCTCTTCCAGGGGCGCAGTCCTGTCGCTGAGGGCCAGGCGCACAGAGCGGCCGGCAGCCTCAATGTCACCCAGCTCCAGGGCAGCCTGGGCATCAGACCTGGCAAAGCGGGCCTTCCACTTGGGTGAAAATTCGGAAAAGGCTTCAGCCCCGGCCGCGAACTGGGTCCGGACATCTGTCCATTGGGCCAGTTGGGCGGCAGCATAGGACCTCCAGAGGGCGGCAGCCGGCTCATCCGCAAGAATGGGCACACCAAGGTCCACCTGGGCCTCCTTGTAGCGCCGGGCCATGATCTTGGCGATGCCCCGCAGAACGCGAAACTCTGCATCGTCAGAGATCTGGCCATTCGTCCTGGCGGCATCGTTCAGGACCCCGATCGCTTCGAAGGACAGCTCATTGCCGATCAGGAATCGGGCAAGGGCATAGCGGGCCGCTGTCGGCGCTTCCTTGCCCTTCTGCCCTTCGACCATGGCGGCATTGAGCAGGCTGTTATAGCGCGGCATGAAGCCTTCAGGACCGGTGCGGGTCCATCCGGCCTCGTCAATCAGACCTGGACGACTGGCAGACTGGGGCGGCCCCAGACTGGCCGTCTGGCTGTCGCGTGCTGCAGAAGACCGGGCAGAAATCGGTGAGAGCACCAGACCGGCCTGCCGACCTATGTGCACAAGATCCCCATCGTGAGAGACCGACAGGTCCTCCACATAGGATTCCATGGCTATGCCCTGCACCGACGGGAGGACGGCCATCTGGATGTATTCGTGTCGTGCCGCAACGCCCTTGGCCGGTCCCAGGGCAGTCACCACTGACAGTTCATCACCAACCACAGGGTCGGTTACCCTGACGGCCCGGGTTGCCCCCGCCAGGGCCGCCTTCAGGGCCGCCGGCCCCCCGCTGTCATCGCGGACAATGCGGACCTGTGCACCCGACGCCTGAGGCCCTGCCCCAAGGCACAGGGTCCAGATCGAGCCCTGGACCGACGCATAGAAAGGGGTTGCCGAAGATGTGGTGATCCGGACCGCTGAATAGTCCGCCCCCTTGAAGGCCTGGATATTGGACAGCTGTTTCAGACCGCGCGGCATGCGGGAAACATCGATGCTGGCCGAAGAGTCGAACACGATCCAGATGGCCGGCCCACGCCGGAAAACCGCTGCGCCATTGGGATTGGCCCAGGGAAAGTTCAGCAGGACCTGACCACTCTGCACCCGGGCATCCATCTGGACGACCCCGCCTGACGGCACCGGATCGGGACGGGGCGCAAGGGTTTCCGGAACATCCTCGATCCGGGCAACCTTGTCCGGTTCTGCCACCTCAGGCGCCGTGGGCTCTGCGACTACCTTCTGGAACAGATTGACATAGGTCGCCCCGTCCGCATTTCCGAACTTCGCATCGGCGTCGTCCGTGAGGGTGAGGACAAGCTCGAGCGCACCGCCATCATGCCGGGACTCAGTGGCCTTCAACCAGGGCGGCGGTGTTACCCGCAGCCGCGTCAGGTCGGGATTTGCGTCACGATTGAACCGCAGGATGAGATTCTGGCCATCCCGGGTGATCCGGGTCTGGGCGCCGCCGGCCCAGTGAAACTCGATTCGGGTAAAATCTTTGGCGAGACCGACATTGACATCCAGCGCGCCTCTGGGCGTCGGCCGCACGACCGGGACCACCGCCCCGACCGGAACGGTGGTTGCAGCGATGGCGATCGCCGCGACGCTGGACTGGAGGGCGCGCCTTAGCTTCATGACCTAGCCCGGTTTGGATGCCGCAGGTGGAAGGGAAGGCGGATCGGCGACCTGGACTGAGGCCGGAGCAGGCTTGGATCTGGCCTTGGGACGCGCCTTGGCCTTTGCCTTCGCCTTGGGTTTGGTCCTGGCCTTTACCTTTGGTTTTTCCACCGGCTGGGCCGGATCAGGCGAAGCGGCCGGGTCCGGGCTGACCGTGCCAACCTTGGGACCCGGCGCCGGCACCGGTGCCGGCACATTGGCTGCCGCAGCAGCGCCGGCCTTGTCCGCCCCGGCAGCCATGGCCCGACTGGCGGCAAACCGGTGCGCCAGGGCCTCGGTCAGTTTCTTGGCTTCCGCCGGCGGCATCTGGGCCAGAACGGCGGACAGGGACTTTTCCTTCATCTTCGCGGCAATCGGCAACCGCACGGAATCGTCCAGCAGGACCATGCGCGGGGCAGCGTCCTTGGGCTTCATCGCTTCGAAGACCTTGACCATGCGATCGACTTCAGCCTGCGCCTTGGCATCAACCTGCCCCATCAGATCCTTGATGTCGGCCTTCACGGAAGCCAGGGCCTTGAGTTTGGCGTCCACCTTGGCTTCTGCCGCCGCCATCAGGGCCAGCTGGGTGCTGAGGTCGGACTCCCGCCGGTCAAGCTGACCGCGACGCGCGCCCAGGCTCTGCATGACCTGGAGTTCTGCTGGCGAGAGGCCGGCGGCCTTGGCCAGTTCCGCCGCTGTCGGGGCGCAGATCGCGGCTGGCCGGGCTGCAGCTGGCGCAGCGGCGGCATCCGTCGCAGCATCTGCTGCGGCAGGCGCGGTGGCAGATCCGGCAGATGCGGGATCGGCAGGGGCAAGTTCCGTTTCACTTGAAGATTTTGCGGCCGCTTTCCCCGTCGCGATGGCGGCCTTGTCAGATGCCTTGGGTTTAACCGCCTCGGAGGCAAACGCCCTTGCACCGGACATCAGGTCAGGCAGGCTCTCTGCGCCTGACAGGGCATTGACCGCCAGAACGCCGACAGCCGCTATGCCGACCAGGGGCAGGATGCGCGGAATGAGGCTCATCGACCACCCGCCGCGACCTTGCCCGACATAAGGTTATCGCGTCCGTCTTCGCCACCGAAAAGCTCATCTTCATAGCCGGGACGCTGACGCGATGCCCGTGAGGCTGGCCTGGCTTCAGGCACGGGGGCCGGACGATGCCGTGGCTCACGCGCAGCCGACAACAGGGATCCGAGGCGATGGGCAACCCGCTGGACTTCGGCTTCCTCAACCGGGCGTTCAGGGTCCGCGCCAGTGGCGCGGCGCGGCATGGGGACAACTTCACCAGGCACCCGCGCTGCCGGGGCACGCTCGACCTGACGCTCCAGCTTCGCCGACAGGGCCCTGGCCTTTTCAATCCGGCTGGACAGAAGATCGACCGCCTCATCCGTAGCCTCCCGCAGGGCAGCAAGCCCGCGCTCGGCACGGAGAGCTGCGGTGTCGAGCTCGGCCACAGCACGGGCAAAGCCCTCATTGCTCTGCCGCAAGGCGTTCAGTCTGCGGTTAAGGCGGAAACCCATCCAGAGCGCTACGACCAACAGGCAAGAGAGGAGGAGGTTCAGACCAATGGCAACGAGACTCATATGGACCTCTGCAGATCGGATCGGGTTTTGGGTGAAAGCGGAGCCTCGACACGGACCGCGATATTGTGATTGCGCCGCCCCATACGACCAAAGGTCAGCGGAATGGTTCCGGCACGCAGCTGAACCAGGCTGTCGGGAGTGGCATTGAGCATCAGGGTCTCACCGACCTTGAAGTCCAGAACCCGCTTGAGGCTGATCTGCTGCTCATCAAGGACAGCGCGGACATCCATCTGGGTTGTCCAGATTTCGGTGGCAAGGTGACCTTCCCAGATATTGTCGCGACCGAACTTCTCACCCATGAACTGCTGCAGCAGCATCTTGCGGATGGGCTCAAGGGTCGCATAGGGCAGCAGAAGTTCTATGCGACCGCCGCGGTCTTCCATGTCGATGCGCAGCTTGACCAGGATGGCGGCATTGGCGGGTCGCGCAATGGCGGCGAACCTTGGGTTGGTCTCTAGCCGGTCCAGGGTAAAGGTCACCGGCGTCAGGGGCTCAAAGGCTTCGGCCGCATCACCCAGAACCACCTCGACCATACGCTGCACCAGCACACGCTCGATCGTCGTATAGGGACGGCCCTCGATCCGCATGGCCGCCGTTCCCCGTCGCCCGCCCAGCAGAACGTCGACAATGGAATAGATCAGGTTGGAATCGACCGTAAGCAGCCCGTAGTTTTCCAGCTGCTCAGCCTTGAAAACCGACAGGATTGCCGGCAGCGGAATGGAATTCAGATAATCGCCGAACCGGATGGACGAGATGTTGTCCAGGCTGACTTCGACATTGTCACTGGTGAAGTTCCGCAGGGAGGTCGTCATGTGGCGCACAAGGCGGTCAAAGACGATTTCGAGCATCGGCAGACGCTCGTAGGACACCAGGGCCGAGTTGATGATCGACCTGATCCCCGACCGCTCGGAAGGGTCCTCATCGGAGAGATCAAAACCGAGAAGGCTGTCGATCTCATCCTGATTGAGGATGCGCTCAGCGCCAAGCAGGGACTCTGACGAACCGTCAGTGCCAAAACCAGCTGGATCTTCGGGAGGATCTGTTTCGTCAGCCATATGGGACTTACAACCTAGCCAAGCGGGCTAGTTGATCAGCATCTCCTCAATCAGCACGGCGTTCACCTTTGCGGGGGCGATCACCAGGTTCACCCGACGCATTATCTCTGTTCTAAGTTGATAAGATCCTTGCGAGCCCTGAAGATCTTCAGGGCGCAGCTCACGCAGGAAGGTCTGGAACATGTCCTGCATCCGCGGCAGGGCCGGCTCCAAGGCCTCGGCCGTTTCCTGATCGGGAACCTCGAGGGTCAACCTCAGCTTCATGAAGGTGGGGCGTCCGTCAGCTGTCTGCATGTTGACGACGATATTGGGAAGGGTGGCGAACACGACGCCTTCCGGCCCCTCCTTGACGGTGATCAGTGGAGCCTCCTCCTTGCCCTCACCCTTCTTTTCTCCCTTTTTTTCTTCCTTCTTCTTTCCGTGCTCACCTTTCTTGTCCTTCTCCGCAGCCGCCTCGGGCTTTGGCTTGAGCAGGAAGAAGGCCGCACCACCACCGCCAAGCGCCAGGACAAGCACGACGGCAGCGATGATGATGATCATCATGGGCGGCTTTTTCTTGCCACCGCCCTCGCCTTCAGCTTCACCGTTTTCGCCTTCCGGGACTGCGTCCTCGGACTCTTTGGCGTCTTTCTTGCCGGCCACGTGCGGGTTTCCCTAGAATCCAGTCTCCTACACATGCGGTGAACTTGGTTAATGATAGGTTTTTTTCCGGGGTCTGAGGTGCGGAAACATGCCGGGCAAAATTCGCCGACCGACCGGAATTAACCATTCTAATTATTGAATTTGCAGTATTTATTTCTGGCCTGATCCTTGCAGTGTCTCCTGCGCTCACCCTCGAGCTGGATGCAGGTCGGACTTGAATGGATAACGCCCTCTATGTTGGCCTTTCGCGGCAAATGACCCTGCGCCGCGAGCTCGACATCGTGGCCAACAACATTGCCAATGCCGACACCACCGGCTTCAAGGTGGAAAGCCTGCTGGTGAAGACCGAGCCGGGTGCCCCGGCGCGGACCCTGGACGGTCCCAAGCCCGTCAAGTTCGCCCTGGATGTCGGCGTGGCCCGGGATTTTTCACCTGGATCCCTGCACAATACGGCTGCCCCGCTTGATCTGGGGATCGAAGGGCCCGGGTTCTTCAAGATTTCAACCGCTTCGGGTGAACGTTACACCCGCGACGGTCACTTCCGGATGGATGACACCGGCAGACTTGTCACCCAGGCCGGTCAGTCCGTGCTGGACGAAGGCGGCGGCGAAATCACCCTGGATCCGCAGAAGGGACCGGTGTCGATTGCAGCAGACGGAACGATCAGCCAGGGCAGCGAGCGCATAGGCAAGGTTGCGGTGGTCAAGTTCGACAGCCTGTCAGCTCTGAGCAAGTCCGGCGACAACCTGTTCCGCAACACCTCCAACCAGCAGCCTGTGGCCCTGCCCACGGCGATTGTTCACCAGTCCATGCTGGAAAATTCCAACGTCAACTCCATCACCGAGATCTCCCGGATGATCGAAGTGAACCGCGCCTATGAGTCCATGGCCAAGATGATGGACTCCACAGCTGAACTGTCCCGGCGCTCTGTCGAGCGCATGGGCCGGGCACAATAGGGAATAACAGGTCATGCAAGCGCTCAGAACCGCCGCAACGGGCATGTCAGCCCAACAGCTGAATGTTGAAGTCATCTCCAACAACATCGCCAACATGAACACGATCGGGTTCAAACGGCAGAGGGCCGAGTTCCAGGACCTGCTCTACCAGTCCATCGAACGTGCCGGTGCCCAGTCTTCAGATCAGGGGACAATTGTCCCGAGTGGCATCCAGATCGGTGCCGGGGTCAAGACGGGCTCCACTTATCGCATTACCGAACAGGGTGCGATGACCCAGACCGGCAACAAGCTGGATGTGGCCATTCAGGGGCGTGGCTATCTGCAGGTCCTGCTGCCCTCGGGTGAGACGGCCTACAGCCGGGCCGGTGACCTGTCGGTCAATGATCAGGGACAGCTTGTGACCAAGGACGGCTATCAGGTGCAGCCCGCCGTGACCCTGCCTTCGGACGCGACAGATGTCATCATTTCGAAGTCTGGCCAGATCCAGGTCGCCCAGCCGGGACAATCGGCACCGAGCATTGTGGGCAATCTGGAACTGGCGACCTTCCTGAATGAAGGGGGCCTCGAGCCCATCGGCGATAACATGTTCATGCAGAGTGGTGCCTCCGGCGCCCCGACCACAGGCGTTCCCGGGACCGCCGGTATCGGCACCCTGCTGCAGGGCTATACCGAGGCCTCGAATGTGGATGCGGTCAGCGAAATAACTGCCCTGATTGTTGCCCAGCGGGCCTACGAAATGAATTCCAAGGTCATCACCTCAGCCGACCAGATGCTGGCCGCTGCCAACCAGCTGAAGAGCTAGGATCATGCGCCTCGTCCTCCTTGCACTTGGCCTCGCCCTGACCGCCAGTTCCGCCCTGGCCGGACAGAATGTCAGTCTCAAGTCCCAGACCTACGATCCGGACGGCGTCATCACCCTCGACGAACTCTTCGACAATGCAGGACCGGCCAGCAAGGTGACGGTCGCCGCGCGTCAAGGTCAGACAACCGTTCTGGACGCCCAGCTCGTCCAGGATCTGGCACGCAGGCATGGTCTGGACTGGGCCAATTCCGAAGGTCTGCGCCGGATCGTCGTCAGCAATCAGACGGTCACCTCCCAGAAAGAAAATGTCTACGTCCTGACTTATACCCGGAACTTCCAGGCCGGCGAGATCGTGCAGGCCCAGGATCTGGCGTGGCTCAAGGTCAGCAGCGCATCCACCGACGCGGCCCTCGACCCTGCACAGGTGATCGGCATGGTTGCCAGGCGCCCCCTGCGGATGGGGGCAATTTCTGCCCGTCATGACGTCTCTGCCCAGGTTGTCATAAAGCCGGGCGACATTGTCACGGTCACCTATCAGACCGACGGGATTACCCTGACCCTGCAGGCCAGGGCCATAGGTGCCGCCGCCATTGGCGAGCCGGTCGACATACAGAACATGTCCTCGAAAAAGATCATCCAGGCCATAGCCACCGGCCCGGCCCAGGCCATGACAGGTCCCATGGCCGATCAGACCCGCCCCGCAATGCCCACCCAAGTCGCACTTCGTCAGTGAAGGTTTACCAAATGCGCTTTTCCCACTTCGCCCTGATCGCCCTGGCCCCACTTGCCGCCTGCTCAACCGTCAGGGATGTGGTTCGAGGCCCGGAAATGGCACCTGTTGGCTATCCCTCCTCGCTGATGCCCCGTGATCAGGCCATCATGGCCGTCAATGCGGAACGCGCCAGCCAGCCGGCTTCGGCAAATTCCCTGTGGCGTAGTGGAGCCCGAGCCTTCTTCATCGATCAGCGGGCCGCCCGGGTAGGCGACATTCTGACGGTCCAGATCGACATTGATGACAGTGCCAAAACTTCAAACTCGTCCAATGCGACCCGCACCACGGACATGTCGGGCGGCGTCACACATCTGCTGGGCCTGGAGTCGAGCCTCGGGAAGATCCTGCCAGGCGGTTTTACGCCAGCAACGGCATTGGAAACGTCTTCGACCTCGACAAATGCCGGGGCCGGCAGCATCAACCGTTCAGAGAAGATTTCCCTGACCATCGCCGCCGTTGTGACCACGGTCCTGCCAAATGGCAATCTGGTCATCCAGGGCACCCAGGAAGTGCGCACCAATGCCGAACTGCGTCAGCTGACCGTAGCCGGTATTGTCCGACCAGAGGACATTTCCTCGGCCAATACCGTCAAACATACCCAGATTGCCGAAGCCCGGATCAGCTATGGCGGACGGGGTGACATCTCCCTGGCTCAAAGGACCCCGGCAGGTGTGGCCCTTGTGCAGAAGTTCAGCCCCTTCTGAGGCATGATTGCGATCCTGCCTTTCGTCGTCCTGGCCCAGCTTGCCGGACCTGCTGTTGCGCCTGTGTCCTGGACACTTGCAGCCCCAAAGGGGGCGACCGCCATCTACACCTATGCCGAGGATGGGATTCCGGTTGTGCAGATGACCTGCCAACCGACCAGCGGTCAGGTGGAATTCCGCGTCGCGGCAAGGAAGCGGATTGCCGTTCGAAAGTCCGGCGCAGTCTGGACAAACCTTGTCGGCATGCCGGCTCCCTGGCCTGCCAGCATCATCCTGAAGTCCGGGGGCATGGTCAGCACCCTGCGGGGTGCTGTGGATGCAGATCCTGTGACCGGTGCCTCACTGGCTGTGGTTGAGGCCTCGACCCGGGCGTCCGTATTCAAGGACTTCAGCAAGACAGGCGTGATGACCTTCACGATCATGGGAGAAACCGTCGCTCCCGTGGCTGCCAGTCCCGGTGAAGCCAGAAAATTCCTCAGGGCCTGCGACTAGGCGCGCAGGCTGGCCGCTGAGACATTGCTGATGCCCAGGGCTGAAAGGGCACTCCGGGCTATCCCCTCGGCATCGAGACCCGCCTGGGCATACATGACCTCTGGCTTGTCATGGTCCTGGAAAATATCCGGCAGGGTCAGGGTGCGGATCTTCAGACCGCGATCCAGACCCCCGTGCACCGCCAGGGCCTGCAGTACAAAGGCACCAAAACCGCCCATGGCCCCCTCCTCGACAGTGATAAGGGCCTCATGCTCCCGCGCCAGCCTCAGCAGCAGGTCAATATCCAGGGGCTTGGCAAACCGGGCATCAGCAACCGTGGTTGAAAAACCCCTGGCTGCAAGAAGGTCAGCCGCCTTGAGGCTTTCCGCCAGACGGGTGCCGAAGGACAGTATGGCGACGGCATTGCCCTCCCGGACAATACGGCCGCGACCGATTTCCAGCACCTGTCCGATGTCTGGCATGGCCACACCAAGGCCCTCCCCACGCGGATAACGGAAGGCGGAGGGGCGATCATCAATGGCAACAGCTGTTGCCACCATATGGGCCAGTTCGGCTTCATCGGCGGCAGCCATGAGTACCATGCCCGGCAAGGCGCCCATATAGCCGATATCGAAGGATCCGGCATGGGTGGCACCGTCTGCACCCACAAGTCCGGCCCGATCCATGGCGAAACGGACGGGCAGCCTCTGGATGGCGACATCGTGCACCACCTGATCATACCCGCGCTGGAGGAAGGTCGAATAGATGGCCGCAAAGGGCTTCATGCCGTCCGCCGCAAGACCCGCGGCAAAGGTGACGGCATGCTGCTCGGCAATACCCACATCAAAAGTCCGCTCGGGGAAGGCGGCACCGAACAGGTCAAGTCCTGTTCCCGAAGGCATGGCTGCGGTTACCGCGACAATCGCGGGATCCCGCTCTGCCTGCCGGATCAGTTCCTGTGCAAAGACACGGGTATATTGGGGGGCCGCGGCCTGCCCCTTGGCCTGCTGGCCTGTCACGACATCGAACCTTGCCACCGCATGCAGCTTGTCAGCGGCAGCCTCAGCCGGCTGGTAGCCCTTGCCCTTCTGGGTCACCACATGAACCAGAACCGGCTTGTCCTTGATGTCTTTTACATTTTTCAGGATGGCCACGAGGGCATCCATGTCATGTCCGTCAATGGGACCCACATAGTAAAACCCGAGTTCCTCGAAGAAGGTGCCGCCTGTGACCATGCCCCGGGCAAATTCCTCGGCCTTGCGCGCAGCTTCCTGGAGAGGCTTGGGCAGGGCACCGGCCACGGAGCGGCCGATCCTGCGGAACTGGCGATAGCCACCGCCTGATACCAGACGGGCCATATAGGCACTCATGCCGCCCACTGGGGGAGCGATGGACATGTCGTTGTCGTTGAGGATCACCGTGAGCTGACCGGTGGTCTCGGCCGCATTGTTCATGGCCTCATAGGCCATTCCCGAGCTCATGGACCCGTCGCCGATGACGGCCACAACGGAATTGGACCTGCCCGCTGCATCCCGCGCCGCACAGAAGCCCAGGGCTGCAGAGATCGAGGTTCCGGCATGGGCTGCGCCAAAAGGATCATAGACGCTCTCTGACCTGCGGGTGAATCCCGAAAGCCCGCCCCCCTGACGCAGGGTGCGGATGCGGTCGCGGCGCCCGGTCAGAATCTTGTGGGGATAGGCCTGGTGGCCCACATCCCAGATCAATATGTCATCGGGAGTTTCGTAGACGTGATGCAGGGCAACCGTCAGCTCAACCACCCCAAGGCCGGCACCAAGATGGCCACCGGTCTGGGAAACGGCATCAATGGTTTCGGCCCGCAGTTCGTCTGCCAACTGTCGCAATTGGGGCACGGTGAACCCGCGAGTGTCGGCCGGCAGGGCGACGGTATCAAGCAGAGGGGTTTGCGGGGGCATGATTTTGGCGGACTGGGAAAAGCAAGGACATCAGTGGGTGCGATCTAGCACGAAATCGACACTGTCTCTCAGGAAATCCGCGCGGGGTCCGAACGGCTCAAGGTGAGCCTTGGTCTGCTGGATCAGAAGATCCAGCCTCTGTCGGGCGTCACTGACCCCCAGCAGGGTCACATAATTTGCCTTGCCACGCCCGGCGTCCTTGCCGGCCTTTTTGCCAAGGACGGCACCGTCGCCTTCGGCATCCAGCAGGTCATCAACTATCTGGTAGGCCAGACCAAGGTCCTGGGCAAACCCCATCAGGGCATGATGCTGAACCCCGTTGGCCCTGGCCATGATCATGGGCAATTCAAAGGAAACCGCGATCAGGGCACCGGTTTTGAGCCTCTGCATGCGGGCCACCGCGCCGAGGTCATTGCGAACCCCAAGCAGATCAATCATCTGACCACCGCACA
>CAIYSH010000384.1 GCA_903928755.1 uncultured Alphaproteobacteria bacterium
CCAGCATCTGCTGATAGAGTTCGACACCGATTTCCCAGATGTGGCCTGACTGTTCCTCGCCCAGCAGATTGCCGCCGCCCCGCTGGTCAAGATCGTGACTGGCAAGCTGGAAACCGGCCCCGAGGCTGTCCAGGGACTGGAGCACCTTGAGCCGACGCTCCGCTGACAGGGTGATCTGCTTCTCGGCCGGTGTCGTCATATAGGCATAGGCCCGGGCCTTGGCCCGCCCGACACGACCCCGCAGCTGATAGAGCTGGGCCAGACCGAACATGTCTGACCGGTGAATGACCAGGGTATTGGCCGTCGGAATGTCCAGACCGCTTTCCACAATGGTCGTCGACAGCAGGACATCATACTGGCCGTCGTAGAAAGCGGTCATGACCTCTTCGAGCTGGGTGGGTGCCATCTGGCCATGCCCCACCACAAACCGGACTTCCGGCACCTGCTCCCGCAGGAATTTCTCGAGATCCGTCAGGTCGGAAATTCGGGGCACAACATAATAGGCCTGTCCGCCACGATATTTCTCCCGGAGCAAGGCCTCGCGGATGACGATGGGATCAAAGGGCGTGATGTAGGTCCGCACAGCCAGCCGGTCGACGGGAGGTGTCGCGATGATCGACATTTCCCGGATGCCGGACAGGGCCATCTGCAGGGTCCGCGGAATGGGGGTCGCAGTCAGGGTCAGCATGTGAACGTCTGCACGGAGCTCTTTCAGCTTCTCCTTATGCTTGACGCCGAAGTGTTGCTCCTCATCGACAATGACCAGACCCAGATTGTGGAACTCCACCTGCTTGGACAGCACGGCATGGGTTCCAACAACGACTTCGATCTCGCCCTTTCTGAGATTTTCGCGGGTCTCGGCGGCCTCTTTGGCCGGGACCATCCGTGAAAGACGCCCGATCTTGATCGGCCAGCCCTGAAAACGCTCACTGAAGGTCTTGAAATGCTGACGGGCCAGCAGGGTGGTCGGCGCAACGATCGCGACCTGCATCCCGCTCATGGCGGCGACAAACGCGGCACGCAAGGCCACCTCGGTCTTGCCGAAACCCACATCGCCACAGATCAACCGGTCCATGGGCTTGCCTGAGGTCAGATCCTCAAGGATGTCGCCTATGGCCGCCAGCTGATCGTCGGTTTCCTCATAGGGGAAGCGCGCACAGAATTCGTCGAAGACGCCGTGGGGCGGGTCGACCGGATCGGTCGACTTCATGGCTCTCTCCGCCGCAATCCGGATAAGACCCTCGGCCATGTCACGCAGACGGGCCTTGGCCTTGGCTTTCCGTGCCTGCCAGGCCGCACCGCCCAGGCGATCCAGCTGGACACCGTCGCCCTCTGCACCATAGCGGGTCAGGAGGTCGATGTTTTCCACCGGCAGATAGAGCTTTGCGTCACCACCATAGTGCAGTTCAAGGCAATCGTGAGGGGCCCCCTGAACTTCGAGGGTTTTCAGTCCGGAATAGCGTCCGATTCCGTGGTCGATGTGGACCACCAGATCGCCCTGGGTCAGGGACGAAGCCTCAGCCAGAAAGTTCGAGGCCCGCCGCTTGCGACGGGGGCGGGCAAGTCGGTCCCCGAGTATGTCGGTCTCGGAAATGACCGCCATGTTTTCAGTCTCGAAGCCTGCCTCAAGGGGCAGGACCACCCTCTGCGGGCGTCTGGGGTCCGCCGCCTTTGCGGCATCCCAGTAGGGGGCCTGGGCCACGCCCTCCAGACCATGATCGGCCAGCATGACCCCAAGGCGTTCTGAAGAGCCCTCGGACCAGGAAGCGAACAGGACACGCTTGCCAGCTGCCGCAAGGCGGTTGGCATGATCGGCTGTCGCCTGGAACAGGTTCACCGAATCCTGCTGGCGTTCGGCCACAAAGGTCCGACCCAGGCGGGCGCCCAGGTCCATGACCAGATCCCCCGAAGCTGTCTGGAAACCGGAAAACCTTCGGGTCGGTCGGACCGCCAGAGCCTGCGCCCATTCCGCGTCAGTCAGATAGAGTGCCTCAGGAACAAGCGGATGATAGTGGACCTTCCTGTCTGCCTGGGCGCGGGCATCGTAGGAGTCGGCAATCATTGCCATCCGCTCGTCGCGGGCCTCACCCGCCAGATGATCCAGGGCAATCAGTGTGTCTGGCGGCAGATAGTCGAACAGGGTCGCCATCTGTTCGTAAAACAGGGGCAGCCAGTGCTCCATGCCCGCCCGCCGGCCACCGCCGGTTACGGTTTCGTAGAGTGGATCACCGCCCGGTGCACCAAAGGCTTCGACATATCCCCTGCGGAACCGGGAAATGGAGTCCGAATCCAGCAGGGCCTCACTGACAGGCAGGAGGGTGACGTCCTTCAGCTGTTTTGTAGACCTCTGGGTTTCCGGATCGAAGGCGCGGATGGATTCCAGGGTGTCGCCGAACAGGTCAAGGCGGACCGGTTCTTCAGCATTCGGCGGAAAAACGTCAATGACGCCCCCGCGGATCGCAAATTCACCGCGCTCGGACACCGTCGATGCGCGCTGATAGCCGTTGATGGCGAAATACCGCTCCAGAACGGCAATCTCGACCACATGACCAACCCTGGCCGAATAGGTGGCATCACGGACCGCGCTGATCGGCGGCGTCCGCTGGATGATGGCCGGAACCGTCGTAACCAGCAGGGCCGCCCTGGGCCCGGATATCCCCTGGCCCAGCCTCGCAAGGGTCGTCATGCGCTGCGCCGCGACCCCAGCCGAGGGCCCGATCCGGTCGTAAGGTAAGCAATCCCAGGAAGGAAATGTAATGATTTCAAGACCTGGGGAGAAAAAGCTCATGGCATCGACAAATGCCGACAGCCGGGACCCATCCCGGGCGACAAAGACGCTCAGACCGCCTCGCGCCTTGATGATATCGGCCATGACCAGGGCATCAAAACCCTCCGGAGCACCAGACAGATCCAGGCGTCCAGGATCCCGTGTGACCCGCCGCATGTCCGCCGCACTGAGGCCGCGGACGTCCTCAGCCGCCATGATCTTCGCCCAGGTTCATGTAAACCTGATCCCGGAAGGCCCGAATTTGTTGCAGTATTTCGCCACTGGCTTCAGGTGGCTCAACCGTCTTTTCGACGATCCATTCATAGAGGTCCTGGTCTGGAAATTCGAGCAGGGCCTCAAGCTCGTCCAGCTGTGTCGCGTCAAAATTCCGGGCATGAAGATCCACGAACGGCCCCAGTATGAGGTCCGCCTCCCGGA
>CAIYSH010000385.1 GCA_903928755.1 uncultured Alphaproteobacteria bacterium
CGAGGCCCGGTTCGACTGGTCCCGTTTCCTCGAAGCCAAGGACCGGGAAATTGCCCGCCTGTCGGGCATTTATGTCACCAATCTTCAGAATGCCGGTGCTGACCTCTTCCAGGGCCGCGCCGAGCTCAAGGACGCCCACACCGTGGATGTGGCCGGCAGGGGGCGGGTGACGGCTGAGAAGATCCTCATCGCCACGGGGGGGCGGCCCTGGAAGCCGGAAGACCTGCCAGGCGTCGAGCATGCCATCACATCTGAGGAAGCCTTTCATCTGCCAGCCCTGCCCAAACGGGTGCTGATCGCTGGTGGTGGCTTTATTGCCGTGGAATTCGCCGGGATTTTCAACGGTCTGGGCGTTGACACCACCCTGGTCTATCGGGGTGCGAACATCCTGCGCGGGTTTGACGACCATGTGCGGGGCCATGTTACCGAAGAGATCCAGCGTCGCGGGATCAAGGTGGTGCTGGGTGCCGAGCACACGGCCATCGAGAAGACAGAGGGCGGGTATCTCAACCGCCTGACTGGCGGGCACGACATCGAAGCCGACCTGGTCATGTTCGCCACGGGGCGCAGGCCCTACACAGCAGGGCTTGGACTGGAGGCGGCAGGGGTTGTCCTGAATGCGGCAGGCGCCATTGCCGTGGACGCGTTCTCCAGAACCAATGTCAGCAATATCTGGGCCGTGGGCGACGTCACTGACCGGATCAACCTGACGCCGGTGGCAATCCGTGAAGGCGCGGCCTTCGCCCAGACCGAGTTCTATGACAACCCCATGAGCTTTGACCACGAAATGGTCGCCTCGGCCGTGTTCAGCCAGCCGCCGGTGGGCGCAGTCGGGCTGACCGAGTCGGAGGCCCGCCATCAGCTCGGCAAGGTCGACATCTATCTCTCCCGCTTCCGGCCCATGAAGGAAACCTTCTATGGCGGAGAGGAACGGGCCCTGATCAAGCTGGTGGTCGCTGCTGAGAGTCAGAAGGTAGTGGGTTGTCATGTGGTCGGCCCTGACGCACCGGAGATCATCCAGATGGCGGCCATTGCCATGAAGATGGGTGTTACCAAGGCCCAGTGGGACTCGACCTGCGCCGTCCACCCGACCCTGGCCGAGGAACTGGTGACCATGAAGGACAGGTATGTCGCCCCCGGAATGAGCGCAGCTTGAAGCGGGTCACACCCCAGGGTGCCGGATCATCGCGGTGGCGAACCCTCAGCGGCTGGAGCCTGACGGGGGTTTTCCTGATCACGCCCCTGATCGCCTGGCTTGCCCCGCTGACTTTCGCGCCGGTGGTCACCCTGGCGGGATTGCTCTCGATACCGACCTACAGGATTGCCGAGACGGACCGGCCGGTGGCCATCGCCATTCTGGTCATGGTGGTCTGGGCCTGTGTCTCGACCGTGTGGAGCCCCTACATCCCCAAGACCCTCTGGCAGTCGACGGCCGCCAAGCTGGTCATCGAATGTGCGGTCTATGGTGCCCTGGTCATCGCCGCCCGGCAGGGAACCCCGCGGTCCAGACACTGGTTGATGCGGGCCCTGGTGTTCGGCATGTGCCTGCTGGGTGTATTCATGCTGGTGGAGGCAGCGACTGGGGCGGCCGTCTATCAGCACCTCCGTCTCTGGAGCGGTGACCCCATCCGTCCGGATCTGGCGGTGAAAAATGTGGCGCAGGGGCTCTTCGTCCTGACCCTCTTTGCGCCGCCAGCCATCATTGCCGGGCAGAGGCTGGGAATAGGTTACTGGGCCGCCGTTCCAATCCTGACTGGCATTGTCTGGCCCGCCCACATGTTCGGCTATGACGCCCCCTTTGCGGCCCTCGTGGCTGCAGGGCTGACCATGGGTCTGGTCTGCCTCTGGCCCAGGGTCGGGCCACGTATCCTGGCCGGTCTTGCCGCCACATTTTTCCTGACCGCTCCGGCTTTGGTCTGGGGCTTACGGCAGTCGGGCTGGTATGACTCCCTCCAGGCTAGGGTCTCGCTGTCCTGGTCCGAGCGTATGGGCTACTGGGCCCATGCCCAGCAATGGATCAGTGATGATCCGGCCCGAGGCTGGGGGTTGGACTCCAGCCGCATGTTCGCGCCCGGCATACAGCTTCACCCCCATGATGCCGCCCTTCAGGTCTGGCTGGAGCTGGGCATCATCGGGGCCGTGGCCGCGGCGGTGGTGTGGGTTGCCATCTTCGCCGGGCTGCACCGTGACCGTGCTGACCTGCGGGTTGCGGCCAGTGCCGGCTGCGGGGCGGTCTATCTCACCTTCAATGCCTTCAGCTTCGGAGTCTGGCAGGAATGGTGGGTGGCCTTGGGGGCCATGGCCTGTGCCATCTGCATTGCCCTGCAAAGACAGGGCCCGACCTTGCGCTAGAGTATCGACCTTTGGGGGGCTTATGGGCTAGAACCCCACGCCCGCG
>CAIYSH010000386.1 GCA_903928755.1 uncultured Alphaproteobacteria bacterium
GATCATCAGGAAGATCCTCAAACTCCGCGCCGAGCGCGCAAAGCTTTTGGGCTTCCCGACCCATGCCCACTGGCGGGTGGCCGACGCCATGGCCAAGACCCCGGAAAACACCATGGACCTGATGATGCGGGTCTGGCCCTCGGCGATCGCCCGGGTGCGTGAGGAAGTGGCAGAGATGCAGTCCATAGCTGATGGCGAAAAGGCCGGGATCAGGATCGCCCCCTGGGACTATCGCTATTATGCCGAGAAGGTCCGCACGGCGAAATACGACCTCGATATGAACGAGGTGAAGGAATACCTCCAGCTGGACAAGCTGAGGGAAGGCATGCACTGGGCGGCCGGTCAGCTCTATGGCTTCACCTTCCACCCGGTGACCGGCCTGACTGTAGCCCATCCGGACATCCGGATCTGGGAAGTCAAAAGCGCGGACGGCAAACACCGGGGCCTCTGGTATTTCGACCCCTATGCCCGTGCGGGAAAGCGGTCTGGTGCCTGGATGAGCGCCTATCGCGAGCAGAGCACCTTCAACGGTCAGGTCACGACCATTGTCTCGAACAATTCCAACTTCGTGAAGGCCGCGCCCGGTGAGCCGGTCCTGGTGTCGTGGGACGACGCCACCACCATGTTCCACGAATTCGGCCACGCCCTGCATGGCCTGAACTCGGGCGTGGTCTATCCAACCCTGTCGGGCACCAATGTCTCCCGGGACTATGTGGAGTTTCCGAGCCAGCTCAACGAAAACTGGTTGCCCACCCCCGAAGTGCTGAACCAGTTCGCCCTGCACTACAAAACCGGCAAGCCGATCCCCAGGGAACTGGTGGCCAAGATCGAGAAGACCCACACCTTCCGCAAGGGCTTTGACGTCACCGAATACCTGGCCTCGGCCCTGATCGACATGAAGCTTCACCTGGCCGGGGACGCCGACATCGACCCGCGCGCCTTCGAGAAGACTGAACTGGCCAGGCTGGGCATGCCCGAAGAGCTGCCCATGCGGCACAGGACACCGCAGTTCCAGCACATCTTTGCCAGCGACGGTTATTCGGCCGGATACTACAGCTATCTGTGGTCGGAGGTGCTGGACCACGACGCCTTTGAAGCCTTCACCGAGGCCGGCGGTCCCTATGACAAGGTGGTTGCGAAACGGCTGCACGACAGGATCATGAGCCGTGGCAATACGACCGATCCGGCCGAGCAGTACCGGGCCTTCCGGGGCCGGGACCCCGATGTGAAGGCCTATCTTCGGGACAAGGGATTTCCGACCACCTAGAGCGGCATTCAGACCCCGACCCGTCGCCCCGGAATTCCTGAGGCTGGTCGGTGAGTCTGCAAATCCTTGACCTTTCGGCGGGTTTCGCGCATAGACCCGCGCTTCCGGCGCAAAGCAATCGCGCCCTCCACCGTCACGACCCCTGCTGGCTTATGGCAGGACGAGGACGGCGAGGCCCCCCGTCGACGTGATCGTCCACGGGGGTCGATTGCGTTTGGGTCACACTGATGAGGCCCACTTGTTCGACGCCCTGACCGATAGACTGTCCTCTGTTTTCGACCGGTTGTCCGGTCGTGGGGTGCTGTCGGAAAAGGACATTGACGAAGCCCTCAAGGAAGTCCGCATTGCCCTGCTTGAGGCCGATGTCGCCCTTCCCGTCGTCCGTCAGTTCATTGCCAGGGCCAAGGAACGGGCCGCTGGCGAAGAGGTCATCCGCTCGGTCCGCCCTGCTGACCAGGTGGTCAAGATCACCTATGACGGCCTGGTGGAGATGCTGGGAGGCGAGCGCGCCGAACCTCTGAACATCAGCCTGAACCCGCCGACCGTGATCATGATGGCGGGCCTCCAGGGCTCGGGCAAGACCACCACCGCGGGCAAGCTGGCGCTGAAACTCTCCCGGGAACGCAAGAAGGTCCTGCTGGCCTCACTGGACACCCGACGCCCTGCCGCCATGGAACAGCTGGCAACCCTGGCCCAGCTGGCCCAGGTGGACAGCCTGCCCATCGTTGCGGGCCAGTCGGCACCTGACATTGCCCGCCGCGCCATGTCGGCGGCGAAGCTTCAGGGCTATGACATCCTGATCCTTGATACGGCCGGCCGGACGACCCTCGACGAAGCCATGATGGCCGAGGCCGCCGAGATCGCGAAGATCGCCACCCCTTCGGAAACCCTGCTGGTTGCCGACAGCCTGACCGGTCAGGACGCTGTCCGCACGGCGACCGCCTTCCATGAGCGCCTGCCGCTTACGGGCCTGGTCCTCACCCGGGCTGATGGCGACGGCCGCGGTGGTGCGGCCCTGTCCATGCGGGCGGTCACGGGCCTGCCGATCAAGTTCCTCGGGGTCTCCGAGAAGATCGACGGTCTTGATGTCTTCGACGCCGCCCGGGTCGCCGGCCGGATCCTTGGTCAGGGCGACATTGTCGCCCTGGTGGAAAAGGCCAGTCAGGATCTTGATGTCGCCAAGGCCGAGGCCATGGCCAAGAAGCTGGCCAAGGGTCAGTTTGACCTGGACATGATGGCTGACCAGTTTGCCCAGATGAAGCGCATGGGCGGCATGGAAGGCATGATGGGCTTCCTGCCGGGCGTGCAGAAGATCAAGAAGCAGATCGCCGAGGCCAATATCTCGGACAAGATGCTGGACCGTCAGTCGGCGATCATTTCGTCCATGACCAAGCTGGAGCGCAAGAAGCCGGACATCCTGGCCGCCTCCCGCAAGCGGCGGATTGCAGCGGGTGCCGGGGTCGACGTGGCCGATGTCAACCGTCTGCTGAAGCAGCACCGTCAGATGGCCGATGCCTTCAAGATGATGAGCCGCGATGGCGGCAAGGGCCTGGCCCGGATGGCGGGCATGCTGGGCGGCGCAGGTGGTGCTGGTGGCATGGACCGTCTGAAATCCCTGGGGGGCGGTAAGCTCCCGACCCCGGATGCCTCACAACTGGAAGAGCTTGGCAAGATGGCTGGCGGATTGAACCTGCCCGGCCTTGGCGGTGGCTCGTCCCCTAAACTCCCCGGACTGGGAAATCTCCCGTCCGGATTCAATCCCTTCAAGAAATCCTAGACACCACAAGGACTTAACATGCTCAAGATTCGTCTCGCCCGTGGCGGTGCCAAGAAGCGCCCCTACTATTCCATCGTCGTTGCAGACAGCCATTCGCCCCGTGACGGCCGCTTCATCGAAAAGGTCGGCACCTATAATCCCCTGCTGAAGAAGGATGACCCGAACCGGATCACCCTGAAGCTGGAAGAGATCCAGGGCTGGCTCTCCAAGGGTGCCCAGCCCACCGATCGCGTCGCACGTTTTCTGGCGGCCGCAGGCGTCATGACCTGGGTTCATGGCCAGAACCTGAAAAAGGGCGTGCCCGGCAAGAAGGCCAAGGAGCGGGCGGAAGAGCGCGCCCAGAAGGAAGCCGACGCCGCAGCTGCCGCCGCAGAGGCCGCTGCCGCACCGGCGCCCGAGCCGACCCCGGAGCCCGCTCCTGAACCCGAAGCTGCCGCCGAAGCCGCTCCCGAAGCCGTGGTCGAAGCCGCACCTGAGGCCGCCGTGGAAGCTGCACCTGAAGCCGCGGCCGAGCCGGAAGCTTAGGTTTGGCTCAAGGGGGGCGGTTGACCCATGGCTGACCGCCTCCTTCTCGTCGCCCGTGTCGCCGGAGCCTTCGGCGTGAAGGGCGAGATACGCATCACGACCTTTACGGAGGACCCGACGGCCCTTGGCCGTTATCGGGATCTGCTGCGCGAGGACGGTTCGGCAGCGCTCTCTCTGGCCAGCGTCCGGCCTGTGAAGGGTGCGGTCATTGCCC
>CAIYSH010000387.1 GCA_903928755.1 uncultured Alphaproteobacteria bacterium
AGGCCGAGAACCTGCGGAAATTCATCCTGGCCATTTCCAGGGATGTGCGCGTGCTGATGGTCAAGCTGGCTGACCGCCTGCACAACATGCGGACCCTGCAATACATCAAGGCCCCGGCCAAGCGCGAGCGGATCGCCCGCGAGACCCTGGACATTTATGCCCCTCTGGCCCGGTCCATTGGCTGTCACCGGATCTGCACCGAGCTTGAGGAACTCGCCTTCGAGCACCTCAATCCCGTGGCCCGCAACGCCATATCCCGGCGGCTGGCGGCCCTGCGCACCGAGCAGGGCGGGGCGGTTGATGTGGTTTCCCGCGAAATCACTGCGAGGCTGGAGGCCGCAGGCCTGTCGGCCCGGGTGTTTGGCCGGGAAAAGAATGCCTATTCCATCTGGCGCAAGCTGCAGCGCAAGTCCCTGGGCTTTTCCCAACTGTCCGACATCTACGCCTTTCGGGTGATCGTCGGCACGGAAGAGGAATGCTACCGCGCCCTGGGTGTGGTGCACATGGCTTGGCCCTCTGTGCCGGACCGGTTCAAGGATTATCTCTCGACACCCAAGCGCAACAATTACCGCTCCCTGCACACCACGGTCGTTGGGCCTAAAGGCCTTCGTATTGAGATGCAGATCCGCACCGAAGACATGGATCGGGTGGCTGAAGACGGTGTCGCCGCCCACTGGCGCTATAAGGACACATCCTACGGCTTTGACGCCGACCACCAGGCCGCCGCTGGCGGGCGCGACCCCCTGGTCAATCTGCGGCACCTGGTCCAGGTGCTGGAGCATGGCGGCGATGTGGATGAGCTGGTGGAACACGCCAAGCTGGAAATGTATCTCGACCAGGTCTTCGTCTTTACGCCGAAGGGCAAGCTGGTCAGCCTGCCCAGCGGAGCCATGCCCCTGGACTTCGCCTATGCCGTCCACACAGACGTCGGCGACACCTGTATCGGCGCGAAGATCAATGGCGACCTCAAACCCCTGCGGACGGCGCTGGTGAATGGCGATGTGATCGAGGTGGTTCGTGGCCCCAAGCCCGTGGTTCCGCCAGACTGGCGCTCACTGACTGTGACCGGACGGGCCCGCTCTGCCATCCGTCGCCACATCCGCCAGTCCGAAAAGGAAGAGCTGATCCGCCTTGGCCGTGCCACGGTGGACCAGACCTTTGCCCGGGCCGGCAAGTCCCGCAATCATGTCTCCCTGATCCCGGCCCTGGAGCGCTGGGGCGTTACCACAGAAGACGAGATCTTTGAGCTGATCGGTCGGGGCAGGGTCTCTCCCGGCCAGATCCTCGATGTCATCTTCCCCGGGCTGAAACCAAGCGATCGCGAGGCGGCCACGGCCGTGCGGCGAATCGAGAACGGCAAGGGAGCCCGTCTCTATGTGCGCGGCGGCGGGGTTGCGTTGGGGGTGGTGATGCACTTTGGCGGCTGCTGCACGCCTGTGCCCGGCGACCGTATTGTCGGCATTGTCGGTGACGACCAGTCCAGCCTGACCATCCACACCATCGACTGTGCCAACCTCGCCCAATACGAGGACCGCGAAGACCTGTGGCGCGACCTGCAATGGACGCCGGAAGCCGAGCGCAACACCGTCACCCAGTCGCGCCTCACCGCCACCATCCGCAATGCGCCCGGGGTTTTGGGCCAGGCCTGCACCGTCATTGGCGATGCTGGCGGCAACATCGTCAACCTGCGCATGCACCTGCGCCAGGAAGACTTCTTCGACGTGGACTTCGATGTCGAGGTGAAGGACGCGAGGCACATGACGCACATTGCCGCGGCCTTGCGGGCCAATCCGTCGATTGAGACGGTGGATCGAGCCAAAGGGTAGAAACCCAGCCTGCTGGCCGTCTCCTTACGCAGATCTTCAGACTACTGGGCCGTCGCCTAATTTCCGTCCCTTGCGTCAAAGCCTGAGGCCTCGCTAATCTCTGCCTTGCCAGGGTCTTTGGTGAGTGAACGTGGCTGAGCTTCGTGTGTGCTAGTCGAGGAATATGACCATGACTGTCTCACTCACAGAGGATGAAGCCCTCTCGCAATTGAACCCAGAACCGGGGTTAGTCATTTTGATGTGCGGCGTTGCCGGAAGCGGCAAGACCACCTTTTCCATGAAACTGGCAGCAAAAGGCTTCACTCGGCTTTCAATCGACGAAGTGATTTGGGACCGCTTCGGTCGGTATGGCATCGACTACACTTCGGAAGTCTATCCCGGCCATGTGGCTGAAGCGCGGGAAGCGATTAAAGACGATCTACGTCAGCTACTCGTCCAGAAGCAGCCTGCGGTTGTGGATTCAAGTTTCTGGAGTCGGCCCCATCGCGATAGCTACAAGGACCTCATAGAAAGCGCTGTCGGTACGTGGCGGCTCGTCTACCTAAGCGCGCCTAAAAGTTTGTTACTTGATCGTCTGGAGGAAAGAGGCCGGAGGTTCGATGCGAATGCGGCCTTTCCCATCAGCGCAGATATACTCGCCAACTTTTTCGAAACTTCCAGGCGCCGGTCGACGAGGGCGAGATGGTCGTTGCCGCCACCTACTGCCGGATTCACCCGGCTGAGCTTTCGCGGCGAACCTCAAACCAGCTGAAGTTCGACGCGCTTGCCGCAGGCCTTCGCATAACGGCGGATGGTCTCGAAGGTCG
>CAIYSH010000388.1 GCA_903928755.1 uncultured Alphaproteobacteria bacterium
AGGCCGACTGGGTGCCGAGGCTCCAGGGGGTGAAACCATAAAATCCGCTGCCGGCACCATAGGTCACGAACTGGCGCAGGTTCTTCTGGACGTTGACGAAGACCTGCTCGTGATCGGTAACATCCCAGAGCACGCCAGCCTGGGGCAGGAACCATTCGCCGGACTGGATCTTGCCGGTCGGATAGTGAACCGGCACGGCCACGGTGGGCAGGTTCACCTGATTGATCGGGAAGCTGCCCTTGGCCCACTGCTGGCTGGACTTGAAGCCATACTGCAAAAGCAGGTTGGGCTGGATCCGCCACTGATCCTGGGCATGCAGCTGCAGGACATTGACGAACTGCTCGGCATAATACTGGGTCAGGACCTTGGTCCCGCCGGGCACAGAATATGGTGACAGGTCGTTATTGGCCGCCGTCATCGGATACCAGACCCGATGCTGAGCCGGCTCGTTGTGCTCGATCCAGGCCCCGACCTCGATCTTGTGGTCACCGGTTTCCCAGTTGAAGGTCGAGACGCCGCCGCTGCGATTGATGCGGTATTCGGTTGTGCGGACAGCATTGCCCGAGCCACCGAACAGGGTGGAGATGTTCTGGAGGGTCGTTGCCGAGGTTGAACCTCCGACCACCAGGTTCGGATAGTAGGTGGCGAAAAGGCCCGGCAGGCCTGCGGTATTGATCGGGCCTGCAACAATGCCACGACCGTAGTTGTAGTGATAATAGACCTGATTGCTCCAGGTCATCTTCGGACCAAGGTTCAGGTCGTATTTCACGTAGGACAGGATGTCCTCGCGCTGGGCCGCGCTGAAGCAGTTGGAGAAATTGTTGCCCTGCGCGACCGGCGGCGTCCCGTTGGTGAGGGTGCTCGAGCAAGCCGCCATGTTCGGATAGAGGAAGGGACGGGTATAGGGGAAATAGGTGGAGGTTGCGGTCTGGGCGTTACCGAAGGCGGTGGCGTCTTCGTTGGGCTCAACCTTCTTGTCCCAGTCGAGATAGGCCGTCAGCTTGCCCGTCTCAGTAGCGTGGACATATTTCAGGTTCACCTGATCGGCCTTCTGGTGACCATTGAAGTCCCAGGCCTTGGCGTCGTGATGCAGGTAGGAAATATAGGCGCTGTCACCGCCGTCTGACTGTCCGGTGTCAAACCGGACAAAGGTGCGGGTCGCCTGATAGCTGCCTACGGTCTGCCGGAGAGCGGCACCGCGATCTGCCGATGGCGCGCGGGAAAAGGTCTCGATCGCCCCACCCAGATTGCTGGTGGAGGGCACGCCCAGTGCGCCGGCGCCGGAGAACAGGGTTACGCGCTCGACGTTCTCGCTGGTCACGGCCCGGGACGGGCTGAGGCCATTGTAATTGCCGTATTGCTGGTCGCCGAGGGGAACGCCATCCATGGCGTAGCCCAGCTGCTGGGTCGCAAAACCGTGGACGAACAGCGACAGGTTCTGCTCGTTATTGCCCCAGGGATCGGCCGTCACATACAGAACACCCGGCAGGGTCTGGATGGCCTTGAGTGGACTGACACCTGGCAGGATCTTCTGGATTTCTACCGTCTGGATGGACACCGCCGAGCGGGTGGAGACCTGGGCGGTCACGACCAGTTCGGACAGGGCAGCGCCCTCATCAGGCTTGCTGACGGCATCGGCCGCCGATGCCATGCCTGCACTGAACACACATGCCAGGGTAGAGGTCAGAAGAGTCGCCCGGCGACCCCAGGAAATCGACATTGAATATCCCCACTTTTCGGGCGGTTCGCCCTTGATCGGAGTGGGGTTAGGAGGTTTGTGCGACACCCATGCTTCAGAAACGTGACGCGGGCATGATCGGATACCGGCTTCAACCCCGCCCGGACGTGCGGTTATCCATTTTGGCACCGGCAACCCGGGCCAACTCAAGACTGACCGCTGCACCATGGGGCAGTTCGCGTTCCGTTGACCTGGCGAGCCGGGCCATGACCTGGTCATCCAGGACTTCCACCACGCCCGCAGTAATGGAAGGATCCACCAGCATGCAGGCCAGGGTCAGTTCATCTGCTGCCCAGTCAGGGGTCCTGTGCAGGAACTCGAGTGCCGGGGCCAGCACCTTACGGGATGACTTGCGGAAGCCCAGCAACTCCGCAAGCTCGGCAAGGAAGGTGCGCGGAGCTTCATCCTCGCCCAGGGACTCGAAGAAAGCGCGGGCCAGGACCACAATGTCGTTTTTCCCGGCTTCGGTGATCTTGCGTCGCAAAACGTCGTTTTCGACAACGTCGATATAGGTCTTTACGGCGGTGAAACGCGGGTCCGAAAGACACAGATCCACGGCACGTTCATCACCGGCAATCCCGAGTCTTTCAATGGCACCCGCACGGCCCAGGGCATCCAGCACCTGCCATGCTGATGGCTCAAGTTTACTGTAGGTCTCCCAATCCAGCATCAGGATGTCCAGTTGCCTGAGGCCGGTCCACTGCAGGAACTGGTCCACCGCATCGGCTATGTCGAGCCGTGAAATCGAGGTGCGTTCCCCCGCCTGAAGCCGCCAGGCCACCACGAACCTTGATCTGTCCAGGCCAGCAAGGGCAGCGCCAAGCCCCCCCGCAAGGCCCCGGGAAGCATTCAGGACCTCGAACCCGGTAACGCCCTGATTGATCAGGGCGCGGATACGATTGTGCCAGTCTTCACGGCTGGCACTTGGCTGCGGGTCGTCCAGAAGGACGGCAATGGAAGATATCAGTCTTCCCTGGAACCCATATGGTCGGTTTTTCATGATGACCTCATGCTACCCAAAGAATGCTACCATGCATAGATTGCAGGTGTTTCCTATTGTGTCCCACTTAAGGGTTACTGAAGTTTTCAGCAGGACACCGCACCTCAAACTCGCCTCAGGGCTGCGGCCTGCCGGGCAAGGGCTTCGATCCTGGCCCAGTCGGAGGCCCTCAGAAGATCGACAGGCGCAACCCAGCTGCCCCCGACGCAGACGACATTGGGCTCGGCCAGATAGTCTGGCGCATTGGCAGGGGTTACCCCGCCCGTCGGGCAGAACCTGGCTTGGGAAAAGGGACTGGCAAAGGCCTTCAGCGCCCCCGTCCCACCGACGATGTTTGCCGGGAAGAGCTTGAAATGATCATACCCGGATGACAGGCCGGCCATGATCTCGGTCGCCGTGGCGATTCCCGGCAGGAGCGGAATCGCGCTGTCCTGGAACCTGTGACCTTCCAGAAGGCCCGGACTGACGGCAAACCGTGCACCCGCCTTGCCGACAGCGTCGAGCATGTTGCGGTTCAGCACGGTCCCGGCACCGATGACGCAATCCTCGACCTCGCCGGCAATCCGTTCAATGCAGGCCAGGGCTGAGGGGGTCCTGAGGGTGACCTCCAGGGCGCGGAGCCCACCTGCCACCAGGGCCCTGGCCAGGGGAACCGCCAGGGTTTCATCTTCGATGATCAGGACAGGCACGACGGGGGCAAGACCCAGGATTTCCGGCAGGCTGATCACAGGGGGCTGACCTCAAGCTGCTTCAGGACCCGGGCTGCACCGACCAGGGCCGCATAGGGATGGACGATGAGGGCCGTCGGAATGTCCGCCATAAATCCGGCCAGTCGACCCTTGGCTTCGAACCGGCGCCGGAAACCGCCGAGGACCATGCGGTCCATCAGACGCGGCGCAATACCTCCCGAGACATAGACACCGCCCCGTGCACCATAGGTAAGGGCAATGTCACCGGCCGTGGAGCCATAGATTTCGAGGAATCGGTCCAGCGTCAGGCAGGCAAGGGGATCGCCCTTCAGACCCTCTGCCGTGACCATTTTCTGATCCTTCAGGGGCGCCGGCAATCCATTGATTTCCCCAAGGGCCTGATAAAGGTCAAAAAGGCCCTGACCAGAGAGCACCCTTTCGATGGAGACCCGCTCGAACCGCCGCCGGAAAATCCGCAGGACTTCGATCTCGACCTCATCACCCGGGGCAAATGTGGCATGACCACCTTCAGCTGAAACCGGAAGATCGCCCCGGCCTGAACGGGCCAGACCTGCAACGCCGAAGCCTGTCCCGGCCCCAACAACCACAACCGTCGCGCCCTCTGCCCCCCGGATATCCGGACCGATCTGACGCAGGTTATCGGGTGGCAGGTGGGGTGCCGCCATGGCCTGGGCAGCAAAGTCATTCAGCAGACGTGCCGTCTCGAACTCGAAGGTCGCAACCAGTTCACCCTCGGAAACCCGCCAGTCATTGTTCGTGAAGGCAATCTCGCCGTCAACGACCGGGCCCGCCACAGCCAGGGCCGCACGGGCCAGGCGACGACCGCCGGCCTGACCTTCCAGATAGGTGGCAATCACCTCGATCAGAGAGCCATAGTCTACAGCGGCATAGGTCTTGGGATGCCTGATGTGACCTTCGTCATCCACAAGGGCCAGGCGGGCGTTCGTACCGCCAATATCGCCAACCAGACCTACAAACTGGGTTTTCATCAGATGGCCTCAAACAGGGCGCAGGCCCCGGCTTCCGCCGGGCCCGCAACATTGCGCATCCAGCCAAACATTTCCCGGCCAAAGCCGTGGGTCGCAGGGGTCGCCGTCGCGGCGACACGGGCCCCCAAAACAGCCGGGTCGACCTTGATCTCCAGCGTGCCTGCATGGGCATCAAGCCGGATGACATCTCCGTCCTGAATCCTGGCCAGGAGCCCGCCCATCCTTGCTTCCGGGGAAACGTGAATGGCCGCAGGCACCTTGCCCGAAGCGCCCGACATACGACCATCCGTCACCAGGGCCACCTTGAACCCCTTGTCCTGCAGCACACCGAGTGTCGGGGTCAGGCTGTGAAGCTCCGGCATGCCATTGGCCCGGGGGCCCTGAAACCGGAGCACGGCAATGAAATCACGGTTGAGCTCACCCCGCTTGTGGGCGGCCAGCAGATCATCCTGATCCTGGAAAACCAGGGCGGGCGCTTCTATGATCAGATGCTCATCCTGGACCGCGGAGGTCTTGATCACGGCCCGGCCGAGGGGGCCAGTCAACAGGCGGATGCCACCCTCTGGCGCGAAAGGTTCAGCCACGGATCGCAGGATTTCGGTGTTCAGGGATTTTTCCGGGCCATCCCGCCAAAGCAGGACACCATCCTGCAGGAAGGGTTCCTGCTGATAGTGGCGCAGGCCGGGGCCTGCCACCGTCATGACGTCCTCATGGGCCAGGCCGGCATCCAGCAATTCGCGCACCACCACCGCCATGCCGCCAGCGGCATGGAAGGCATTCACATCCCCGGAGCCGTTTGGATAGACCCGGGCCAGAAGCGGCGTAACCTTTGACAGCTCGTCGAAGTCGCTCCAGTCGACCAGAATGCCTGCGGCCCGTGCCATGGCCACCAGGTGCAGGGTATGGTTGGTTGACCCGCCAGTCGCCAGAAGCCCGACAATGGCGTTGACCACCGCCTTTTCATCCACCACGAGCGCCATGGGGGTATAGGCACTGCCACCCTGTGCGATCTCCATGGCGCGCCGGGGCGCAGCCGCCGTCAGGGCGTCGCGCAGGGGCGTATCTGGATGGACAAAAGCCGCCCCGGGCAGATGCAGGCCCATCATCTCCATGACCATCTGGTTGGAATTTGCCGTTCCGTAGAAGGTGCAGGTTCCTGGCCCGTGATAGGCCTTCATCTCGCTTTCCAGCAATTCGTCCCGGGTCGCCCGGCCCTCCGCATAACGGGCGCGGACTGCAGTCTTCTCGGCATTGGAAATCCCCGAACTCATCGGACCGGCCGGGACAAAGACCACCGGCAGATGACCAAAGGACAGGGCACCCATGACCAGGCCCGGCACGATCTTGTCGCAGACCCCCAGCATCAGGGCTGCGTCAAAGGCATCGTGGGTCAGGGCTATGGCCGTGGACATGGCGATCACGTCCCGGGAAAACAGCGAGAGTTCCATCCCCGGACGGCCCTGGGTGACGCCGTCACACATGGCCGGAACCCCGCCGGCAAACTGGGCCGTTCCACCTGCAGCCTCGGCCGCTGCCTTGATGATGTCGGGGAAACGCTGGAAAGGCTGATGGGCCGACAGCATGTCATTATAGGATGAGACAATGGCGATATTGGGCGCGGTCGGATTGCGCAGTCTCTGCTTGTCCCCCTGGGGGCTGGCCGCAAAGGCATGAGCCCAGTTCGCGCAGGACAGCTTGGCCCGACCGGGCGCAGAGGCACCAGCCTGGGCCATCCGGGCCAGATAGTCTGTGCGCGTTTCGCGGCTGCGCTCGATGACCCGCGCCGTAACTGCGG
>CAIYSH010000389.1 GCA_903928755.1 uncultured Alphaproteobacteria bacterium
GTTGGCCTTGTCGAAACTGGCCTTGAAAACATAGGGCAGGCCAAGCTCTGCCGTAATGGATTTCAGTGTCCTGGCGGTCAACCGGGCGAGTTCCAGGTCCTCGATCACATTGATGCCAGCAATCACCACCAGGGGATGCCCAGTCCCGATGGAGATATCCCACTTCGGAAGGCTCAGAACTGCCATGGGTCAGGGTCCTCTCTTGGCGCGGCACAGCCCTAAGTGGCCCGCGTTCGATCTGATCACAAGCCGCAATTGATTATGGGACAGGCTTGGCGGCTGCCCCCCCCCTGTTCGAGAGCAACACAAGGCCTTAGATAAAACCCCATGACTGTCGCTCGAAGTGTCCTGGAGGCCATTGGCTCCACCCCGCTGATCCGTCTCAACCGCGCCAGCGCGGCGACCGGCTGCGAAATCCTTGGCAAGGCGGAATTCATGAACCCTGGGGCATCGGTCAAGGATCGCGCCGCCCTTTACATTGTTCGCGACGCCGAGCGTCGTGGCTTGCTGCGCCCCGGCGGCCGCATCGTGGAAGGCACGGCTGGCAATACAGGCATTGGACTGGCCATGGTGGCCAAGGCCCTGGGCTACAAGACCACCATCGTCATCCCCCGGACACAGAGCCAGGAAAAGAAGGATGCCATCCGGCTGCTTGGGGCCGAGCTCGTGGAAGTTGATGCCCTGCCCTATTCGAACCCGGATAATTACGTCCGTTATTCGGGGCGGTTGGCCGAGGCCCTGAATGCCAGCGAACCCGGCGGTGCCATCTGGGCCAACCAGTTCGACAATGTCGCCAATCGCCTTGCGCACCATGAAACGACCGGGCCGGAAATCTGGGAGCAGACCGAAGGCAAGATCGACGGCTTCATCTGCGCGGTGGGATCAGGTGGAACCCTTGCGGGGGTCGCCAGCGCCCTTCGTGCCCGCAATACCCGGATCCAGATCGGCCTGGCCGATCCCATGGGGGCTTCCCTGTTCAACTACTATGCTCATGGCGAACTCAGAGCCGAAGGCGGTTCGATCAGCGAAGGCATAGGTCAGGGCCGGATTACCGCCAATCTGGCAGGGCTGACCATAGATCGGCCCTATCAGATCGATGACACGGAGATGCTGCACGCCATCTACGATCTGATGGAGCATGAGGGCCTGGTCATGGGGGGCTCAACCGGCGTGAATGTCGCCGGTGCGATTCGCATGGCGAAGGATCTCGGTCCGGGCCATACCCTTGTCACCATCCTCTGTGATCAGGGTGCCCGATACCAGAGCAAGATTTTCAACCCGGAATTCCTGAGGGAGCGGGGTCTTCCGACGCCGCCATGGCTATGATTGACCCGCTCGTTACAACAACCTGGCTTGCAGAGCATCTCGGTGATCCGGATATCAGGCTTGTGGATGGAAGCTGGTGGATGCCGGCCGAGAAACGGTCGGGCAAGTCCGAATACCTTGAGCACCACATCCCGGGGGCTGTCTTCTTCGATATCGATGCGATTGCCGACAACTCTGTTGACCTTCCCCACATGCTGCCAACGCCGGCAGCCTTTGCCGCAGCGGTGGGTGAGCTCGGGCTGGATCGTGAGGCCCACATCATCTGCTATGACAGCTTCGGCATTCGTGCCGCGGCCCGGGTCTGGTGGTCACTGCGGGCCATGGGGTTTCAACATGTCTCCGTGCTGGATGGCGGCTTGAGGATGTGGCTGGCTGAAGGCCGTAGGGTCGAGGGTGGCCCCTCTGCCCCAAAGGCCGTCTCTGTCAGCGCCGCCTTCGATGCAGATCGCGTCCGGAATTCACAGCAGGTCATGGACGCCTTGAGCAAGGGCACAGAACAGGTGGTGGATGCCCGCGCCGCCGCCCGCTTCCGGGGTGAGACCCCAGAACCCCGGGCTGGCCTGCGGTCCGGCCACATGCCAGGTGCCATCAATACCCCCTTCGATACCCTGTTGACCCTGGATGGCACCCTGAAACCTGCCGGGGAACTGACAGGGATTTTCACCTCAGCCGGGGTAGACCTGGACAGGCCGGTCATAACGACCTGCGGCTCCGGGGTGACGGCGTCGGTCATTGCCCTGGCCCTGGCCAGGCTGGGTCACCAGGCCGCCGTCTATGACGGGTCCTGGACGGAATGGGGCGGGCTTGACGATACCCCTGTGGTGACCGGGCCCTGAAGCGCACGATCATGCCATAGGACCAGACCAACCCGGGGGACTCAGCGCCCTTGATCCCCGCCCCGACGACGCACAAAGTGCCAGGGGCAGTTCCGCCCGTATCCATGGTGCCCCGTCTCCCGCATGACCGAAGACACGCAACTGATCCACGCAGGACTGCATCCGGACACCGGCAAGCCTGCACCTGTCACCGTTTCTCCGGTCATCCAGAAGGGGTCGACAGTCCTTCTTCCCAATGCGGCCGCCCTCTACGACGATGCCACCTACATAACCTATGGACGGCAGGGTCTGGCAGCCCATGAGGCGCTCAAGGACGCCCTGCGCACACTGGAAAATGCCACGGGCGTGGAACTCTATCCCTCAGGCGTCTCGGCTGTAACCGGGGCCATGCTGGCCGTCCTCAAGGCCGGGGACGAAGTTCTGGTGTCGGACAACATCTACAAGCCA
>CAIYSH010000390.1 GCA_903928755.1 uncultured Alphaproteobacteria bacterium
ACTCAGCGTCCTCTTCCCGGCCTTCCTCGCCGGGCTTCTGGTCCTCTCCACCCATGTTCCCATGGGACAGCAGGTCCTGGGGCGCGGCATTGTCTTCATCGACCTTGCCATAGCCCAGGTGGCGGGCCTGGGGGTCACCCTGGCCGGTGCCCTCGGTTCTGATCCCAAGGGCTGGGTCGTGCAGGTCGCGGCCTGCAGCGCTGCCCTGGCCGGTGCCCTTCTGTTGACCTGGACCGAGAAGAAGTGGCCCGAAGTCCAGGAGGCTCTGATCGGCGTCCTGTTCGTGGCGGCGGCTTCAGTGGAACTGCTGCTGCTCGCCAACAATCCCCATGGGGGCGAGCATCTGAAGGACTTGCTGGTCGGGCAGATCCTCTGGGTGACAGCGGCCAGCCTCTGGCCGATCGCCCTGTTTTATGCCGTCGCCCTGCTGATCTGGTTCCGCTTCCGGGCCCGCATGGGCCAGGTCGGCTTCTATGTGCTTTTTGCGCTGGTGGTGACCCAGTCGGTCCAGCTTGTCGGGGTCTATCTGGTCTTTGCCAGCCTGATCATTCCGGCCCTGGCCGCGCGCAGGTTCACGCCCGGGCTCAGGCTCTGGGTCGGCTACAGCGTCGGCCTGGCCGGCTATGTGCTGGGCCTGGTCCTGTCATCCATCATGGACCTGCCGACAGGTGCCGCGATCGCGGTCACCCTGATCGCCGCCTTTGCGGTGTCTGTTGTGGTATCAACCCTGGTCCCAGCCGGACTGAAGGCGGAGCCCGCGGCGGTGCCAGTGCACTGATCTCCTTGGCGGGGAGGGCGCTTCAGCCCTCTTCGCCCTCAGGTCCGCCTTCGAAGCTGCGCGGAGCGCGGCGGCGACGGACGGGCTTGGCGGCCTCTTCACCGGCTTCAGGCGCAGGTGCGACCTCTGCCTTTGGAGCACGGGTCCGGGGGGCCTTGAGGAAGGCTGGTGCGTGGCTCTCGCCGCCGTCGTCATCCCGCAACACTGGCGAACTCTTTTCCGGTGGCGGAACGATGGGCGCGGCCTTGGGTTCGATCACGGCCATGGGATCGCGCTCGGGCCGATCCTCACGGGGTTCCCGCTCGCGCCAGCGATCCCTGCGACCGCCTTCCGGGCGATCCCCCCGCGGCCGGTCTTCCCGGGGCGGGCGATCCTCACGGGGGCGCTCATCCCGAGGTCTGTCGTCTCTGGGACGTTCGTCCCTGGGCCTGTCGTCCCTTGGCCTGTCGTCTCTGGGTCTTTCGTCACGGGGCCGCTCATCACGGGGCCGCTCATCACGGGGCCGATCGTCCCGAGGCGGGCGATCTTCCCGAGGCCGGTCATCCCGCCAGCGGTCGTCACGGTCGCGGAAGCGGGGACGGTCGCCGCGGTCTTCCCTCGGCCGCTCGTCCCTCGGCCGCTCGTCCCTGGGCCGTTCATCACGCCAGCTGTTGCGGTCGCGGGATTCGGCATCGCCTTCATTGGCCTCTGCCGAGTCGCCATTGGCCGCAGCCTCGGCGTCGGCCAGGGCAGCCGCCTGGGCCCCACTCTCGTCCTCGAAGTCGATGTCGAAGCCGGAGACGAACTGGTCGCGCCCCAGAATTTCACTGGCCGGACGGGTGGGCTGCATGGCCCGGACCACCCGGAAATAGTGCTCGGCGTGCTGGAGATAGTTCTCTGCCAGGACCCGGTCGCCGGCCGTGGTCGCATCCCGCGCCAGCTGCTGGTATTTCTCGAACACATGCTGGGCGTTCCCGCGAACCTTGATGTTTTCAGGTCCGTTGGATTCGAATGCCCGGTTGGCATTCTGCTGCTGAGGCTTGCCGCCGCTGTTCACGCTGCCGTTACGATTGCGGCCACGCTGGCGCTTCATACCTTTGAAGTCTCTCATTCGTCCTTGCGCCGACCACCTGGGCTTCTGAAAGCCATTCTGTGGACGGTGTATCCTTTCGCCTTGGTTCAGGGCCTGGAGCCCGGAAAACTCAGTTGATGCTTAGGTGTTCCTCGCCTTCCACCCCGACTTTGGGCTCGCGCCACACGGCGCGCCTGTCGGAGCGGTTCAAGCTTTCCAACGGGGAGGCTGAACCTGAAGCACCGACGTATGAGGTGGAGACAGAAACCCCGTCTAGCGATTCACCGTGAGATTTCCAAGGCCTTTTTCAATCCGACCACCACACGATCGTGCATGGCGAGGTCGGGAATGGTCCAGACGTCCTCGGCACCGGCCGCATTGAACAGGGCCTCGACGGCTTCCTTCTGGTCGTAGCCGATCTCAACGGCGAAAAGTCCGCCGGGTTTCAGGACCCGCAGGATCTCCGGGGCGAGGATGCGGTAATGGTCCAGTCCGTCGGGGCCACCGTCCAGGGCCAGGCGCGGCTCATGGTCCCTGACTTCGGGCTCCAGGGTCGCGATGACATCACTGGCGATATAAGGGGGATTGGAGACCACGACATCATAGTGGCCATCGCCAAGCCCAAGGGTCCAGTCACCGCGCAGCAGGGCGACCTTGCCCGCAAGGCCCAGATGGGCGGCATTGTCCCGGGCGACCGCCAGGGCATCTTCTGAAACATCTACGCCCAGCCCCTTGGCTGCGGGCCGCTCTGCGAGGATCGAAAGCAGGATGGCGCCCGATCCGACCCCCAGATCGAGAATGGAAAACGGTTTCCCTTCAGGGATTTTCTTGAGCACGTAATCGACAATGACTTCGGTGTCCGGACGGGGGGTCAGGACACTGGAATTGACCGCCAGCATGATCTTCCAGAAGCCCTTGCGGCCCAGGATATGACTGACAGGCTCCCGGTGTTCACGACGGCTCAGATAGTCCTCAAGCGTGGCCTCCTGGCTCTCGGTCAGGGTGCGGTAGGGGTCGCCCACAATATCGGCCCGCGTGGCGTCGGCGGCGGCTTCGACCAGCAACCGGGCATCGATGACGGGGCCGGTCAGGCCGGCAGCCTGAAGTCTGGCCTTGGCCGACTGCCAGGCGCTCAGCAGGGTATGGGTCACTTCCGCTCCTGTGGGGAGGTGCAGGCGTCTCCCGGACAGATACGCCCGCCGTCGGTCACATGGACATAGAGTCCGCAGTTCATGTGGCCGTAATTGTCGTACAGGGCCTTTACCAGATCCATATCCCGCGCGCCGGTCGCCGGATCGACATGCGTAGCGATGCACCTCTGGATCGGCTTGTAGACCCTGGCCCGGGCAAAGCCGACCATCAGGTCGCGGCCTTCCCAGGCATCCTCAGCCCAGGCTGGCCAGCCCTCCACATAGATATTGGCGCGGAAGCGCAGGGGATCGATCTCGCGACCTGTTCTGGCCTCAAGGTCCCTGACGCTGGCAAGATTGAGGATGGAGACATGACCCAGGGGGTGGTCCATGAAGCTGTGGCCCGGGGCCTGGATGACTTTCAGGGACGGATGCGCATCTTCACCCAGCAATCCCTTCAGCCAGTCGGCAAAAGCCTGCTGTCCGGAGGTGGTATTCAGGTCGCCAATGAAATCGGGTTGCCCCTCTGCCCTGGCTGAGAGGAGGCCACTGGTCTCATCAAAGGCGGTCGCCGCCAGGGCGACCTGGGGCAGGGTTGCCAGCACGGTGAATTTCATCTTGGTCACCCAGGCCGGTGCCGAGGGATCAAAGCCCGATGGACCGTTCTCCACGGCATACATCCGGTCGCATGGAAATTCCTGGCCCACTGACAGGTCGGCATGGGTCAACCGTTCGGGTGTGAAGCCCTTCACGGGGTGGCGGTAGAGGGCGGCAATGTGAGCATCCATGCAGACGGGTTGCCGCAAAAGGCCAGGGCACGCAAGGTGGCCTTCATCAGGACCGGCCGTTCCACACCCGGGTCAGGGGAGACTGAAGTCTGTTTCCGTTTCCCCTTGCCTGCCCGATGGATCCGGCCAAAGGCTTAACAGGACGCGACTGCCAATCCCTGTTAGGGAGATATGTCGTTCACCGGACGTCAAAGGGCTGGGCCTGACCCAGAGCCGAAAACGAACCAGGAGACCGGCATGGCCAAAGGTCAGAAGAAAACCAACAAGGAAGTCCGGAAGCCCAAGACGGCCAAGGCAAAACCAGCCGCCGAGACCAAATCCTTCCTGTCACCGATTACCAAGAAGTAGTTTGCCACCACCGGCCAGGGTCGTCCTCAGGTCGTTGTGCGGCTTCGCAGTCTATGGGCTTCCACCCCGGCGGCGCGACAGATATTGAGGTCCCGGCGGGGCAGTTCGGCAGGGATGCTTGCTATCCTGGCTGGGGTTTCGCGGTCCAATCCTCGGGGTTTCCAACATGACCTGGTCGGCAACGGCACCACTCTTGCAGGTTTCTGTCACGATATTTGCCATCCTCCTTGCCGGGCTTGAGCTTGGCTATCGCATCCCCCTGGCCAGGAAACGTCAGGAATCAGAAGGGTTTCAAAGCCCGGACTATCTGCTTTCGGCGGTGCTTGGCCTGCTGGCCCTTCTGCTCGGGTTTACCTTCTCCCTGGCTCTCGACCGATATGAAGGCCGGCGCGATCTGGTCATGAGCGAGGCCAATGCCATCGGCACCAGTCTCCTCCGCGCTGATCTCCTGCAGGAACCGGTCAGATCCGGAATGGTGGAAGCCCTTGGCGCCTATGTGGACGCGCGGATCAAATGGTCCCAGCTGGAAACGCTGACGGATTCCTATGCGGAGACTGCGTCCCTGCAGAGGCGGATCTGGAGCCTGACCGGCCAGGCCCTGCGCTCGGATCCTGAACCCCAGATCACCCGGGGTTTGATGGACTCCCTGAATGAGAGCTTCGATCTGGCTGCATCCAGGGCGGAAGCCAGGAAGACCCATCTGCCGCAACGCCTTCTGGGTCTGCTTCTGCTCTACGTCGTCCTGTCAGCTGTCATGCTGGGCTATGTCCTGGGAGAGGGGGGCCAGCGTCACCGCGGACCCGCGACGGTCCTGCTGGTTCTGTTGACCATTGCGATCACCCTGATTCTGGATGTCGACCGGCCGCTCAGTGGCGGCATAACGGTATCCCAGCAGCCCATGGTGGACCTGGGTCACAATATTCCGGCGGTCGCTACAGGGGGAGGTGCCCCCGGGCGATGATCAGGCCCTTGCCTTACCCGAACTCATCTTCAAGGGCCGATAGCCGTGCTGCCTGATCCTCAGCGATCAGGGGATTGATGACATCATCCAGCGACTCGCCCTCCATCACCTTGGCCAGGTTGTAGAGGGTCAGGTTGATCCGGTGGTCGGTGACGCGGCCCTGCGGGAAATTGTAGGTGCGTATGCGTTCCGAGCGGTCGCCAGATCCGACCTGGCTCTTGCGTGCGTCGGCACGGGCGGTATCGAGGGCCTCACGCTTCTGGTCGTAGAGCCTGGCCTGCAGGACCTTCATGGCCCTGGCGCGGTTCTGGTGCTGGGATTTCTCGGAACTGGTTACCACAATGCCAGTGGGCAGGTGGGTGATGCGCACGGCGGAGTCGGTCTTGTTCACGTGCTGGCCGCCGGCCCCGGATGAGCGGTAGGTGTCGATGCGCAGGTCGGAGTCATTGATGATGATGTCAACGTCCTCGACTTCGGGCAGGACCGCGACTGTGGCGGCCGAGGTATGGATGCGCCCGCCGGCTTCCGTCTCGGGCACGCGCTGGACGCGATGGACACCGCTTTCGAATTTCAGCCTTCCGAACACGCCGTCGCCGGTAATGGCGGCGATGATTTCCTTGTATCCGCCCATCTCGCCTTCGGAGACGGA
This sequence comes from uncultured Alphaproteobacteria bacterium, assembly GCA_903928755.1. Classification (GTDB taxonomy): domain Bacteria; phylum Pseudomonadota; class Alphaproteobacteria; order Caulobacterales; family Caulobacteraceae; genus Phenylobacterium. The sequence continues at coordinate 5,706 of CAIYSH010000390.1, forward strand.
GTCGATTTCAACCCGCCAGCCATGGGTCGAGGCATAGCGCTGGTACATGCGGAACAGGTCCCCGGCGAAGAGGGCCGCCTCATCACCGCCGGTGCCCGCCCGGACTTCCAGAATGGCCGAGGCATTCTCGTCCTTGTCCTTGGGGGCCAGCAACAGGGCGACTTCGCGCTCGAGATCCGGCAGCCGGTGATTGAGGGCGTCAAGCTCTTCCCGAGCCAGACCTGCCATATCCGGATCACCGGAGGCGGCCATTTCCTCCAGCTCAGGTGCTTCGTCCCTGGCGCGGGCCAGGGTCAGCACGGCATCAGCGACCGGCTTCAGCTCGGCGTGTTCCTTGGAGAGGCGCACAATCTCTGCGCCATCCTTTGCAGCACCCATGCGGGCTTCGATCTCGCGGAAGCGGTCGAGAACCTGATCGAGACGGGCTTGGGGCAGACGCACGGCGGGACAACTCGTTCTACGGGAGCGCGCCTTCTACTCCCTGCCGCCCGCTCTGCCAATGTCGGCTTGCCCGGGGTTTTCAGGCTGTTTGTCTGGACAAGGCTTCCGCGACATGGGTCCGGGTATATTGCGTCCACAGGCTGACCTTCTGAGCGAGATCAGGAATATTGATCGGCTTGGCGACATAGTCGTTCATGCCTGCGGTGCGCCATTCTCCGGTTTCGCCGGCAGCGGCATTGGCACTGATGGCGAGGACAGGTTTGAACTGGTTTGGTCCGATGGCCGCACGGATGGCCGCGGTCGCGGCGAAGCCGTCCATGTCCGGCATCTGGATATCCATCAGGATCAGGTCATATTCCGCAGTACTGCAGGCTGCAACGGCCTCGCGCCCACCTCTGACCAGGTCGGTCGAGTGTCCCAGCGCCTGCAGGATATGTTGCAGAAGCTCACGATTGGCTGCGTTGTCGTCGACAACCAGCACCTTGGCCCCCACCTCCTCCGGCGTCGCCGTTTCTTCTTCCTCGTCCTGTTCGCTGACCTGGGTTATCACCCTTGCCGGAATCGTCAGAG
>CAIYSH010000391.1 GCA_903928755.1 uncultured Alphaproteobacteria bacterium
GAGGCCTTCTCGTCGGACACGAACATCACGCTTTTTGACCAAAAAGATGATTTCAAGATGCCGATGTTCATCGCCATGGATCCTCCCAAGCACGATGAGCAGCGCAAGACGGTCAGCCCGGTCGTGTCGCCGATGAACCTGGCCATGCTGGAGCCCCTGATCCGCAGCCGCATCCAGAACACCCTGGACAACCTGCCGATCAACGAGCCCTTCGACTGGGTGGATCGTGTGTCCATCGAACTGACCACCCAGATGCTGGCCACCCTGTTCGACTTCCCCTTCGAAGATCGCCGCAAGCTGACCCGTTGGTCCGACATCGCCACGGCGGGTCCTGAGTCCGGCCTGTTCGTGACGGAAGACCCGGAAATGGAACGCCGGATGGAGCTGTTCCAGTGCGTGGAATACTTCAGCCGTCTGTGGGAAGAGCGCGCCGCTCAGCCGCCCAAGGGCGACCTGATCTCTCTGCTGGCCCACGGCGAGTCCACCAAGAACATGGACCGCATGGAATACCTGGGGAACCTGGTCCTGCTGATCGTCGGTGGCAATGACACCACCCGCAATTCCATGACAGGCTCCATCCTGGCCATGAGCCAGAACCCGGAGCAGGAAGCAAAGCTGAGGGCCAATCCGGAGCTCATCCCCTCCATGGTCTCGGAAACCATCCGCTGGCAGACGCCTCTGGCTCACATGCGCCGGACCGCCACCCGGGACATCGAGCTGGGCGGCAAGCAGATCAAGAAGGGCGACAAGGTTGTCATGTGGTACGTCTCGGGCAACCGCGACGAGACCGTCATCGAGAACCCCAATTCCTTCATCGTCGACCGTGAACGCCCCCGTCAGCACATCAGCTTCGGCTTCGGCATTCACCGCTGCGTCGGCAACCGTCTGGCCGAACTGCAACTGCGCATCCTCTGGGAAGAAATCCTCCCGCGCTTCCCCAGGATCGAAGTCCTGGGCGAGCCCAAGCGCGTGCCCTCCAACTTCGTGAAGGGCTATGAGCAGATGATGGTCCGCATCCCGGCCAAGAACTAAGCGTCGATTTCAGGATCGACCTTGCAGCGCCCGCCGGAAACGGCGGGCGTTTTGCGTTTTGGGTAACTGTCTAACTCTGAGCCCTACAAACTGGACCCCGGCCTCCGCCGGGGTGACCGGTGGGAGCCGATGGCCCGCGTCCGAACTTCCACCCCCGGTCATACCGGCGAAGGCCGGTATCCAGTTTCATCCAGGGCGTTGGCGGCGGCAAAAGGCACCCTGGCCTACTTGTCTTCCGCAAACCCCGACGGCAAGCCGTCAGCCAGCACCTGCTCCATACGCGCCCGCCAATCGGCGCCCTGGGCCTGATAGGCTTCAAACAGGCTGGTTCGGAGGCGAAGGGTGACGATCTTCTTCGGGTCAGCCGACCTTGGCCGACCAACCTTAAGTTTGGCCTGAAGGCCAGCTGGCAGTTGGTCAAAACGCACCGCCCTAGCGTTCAGGTCGTCTGACCATTCCGGGGCTTCCTCGTCCAGTGCGGTGGGCTCAGGTTTCATTTCGCTTCACCTCTCGCGCATTGGCCTTCCGGAAACTTATGACCCGGATTCCTGCATGGACCTCGCAGAAGACCAGCCCCGTCCATCGAGCATGCCGAGCGCAATGTATCGGCGCTCTCCGTAGTCCCGTCTCAGGTCCTCCGCGAACTTGGCGGACCCGAAGTCAAAATCCGTCGCCCGCTCAAACGACAGTCCACGATCTCGAATGTTCCTGGCGTTCTTTTCAGGATCAAACTAGATCTTCATATTTTCCGTATAACGGATATTCAGGAAGCGCGCCTACCCCCCGTAAGCCGCCGTCTCCAGCGTCCTCAACAGCCCCAGCATGTCCGGATCCCCGAACGGCAGGAGCTGGGTCATGATCAGGCCTGCCTTTCCCACCGCCGGATCGGCCCAGTAATAGGTGTTGGCCAGGCCCGCCCAGGCGAGGCTGAGGCCGCTGCGGCCCTCTGCGGTGGGCTCGGGATTGATCAGGGTCGCGAGGCCATAGCCGGTGTGCATGTCCGGATAGATGTCGAAGTCGTTGGACATGGCTGGATTGGCGGCCTTGAAAGCGCCTGCCCTGTGAGGTCCGGTCTGAACGACGCCGAGGGACGCCACGGTTTCGGGCTTGAGGACCTGGCGATCCCCATGCCGTCCGCCATTCAGCAGCATGCGCAGGAAGCGGGCATAGTCGCCCGCCGTGCCATAGAGGCCGCCGCCTCCGGACAGGACCTCGGGGTTTTCCGGCATGCCGAAGGGGATGGGCATGACCTTGCCGTCGGGCCCGCGCATATGGACCGAAGCCTTGCGATCCTGCTGCTCAGGGCTGAGGGCGAAGCCGGTATCCTTCATGCCCAGGGGGCCGAAAATGTGGTCGTTCAGGTAGGCGTCGAGCCTCTGGCCGCTGGCCGCCTCGATGACCACGCCCACCCAGTCGGTATTGATGCCATAGGCCCAGCCTTCACCCGGGTCGAACAGCAGGGGCTGAACCATGTCGGCCCGAATCCCGCCTGCCGGATCGCCGGTCCCTGAATGCTCCCGCCACTTCGCAATCTGCGGCTGGATGAAGCCATAACCAAAACCGGCCGTATGGCTGAGCAGATGGCGCACGGTGACAGGTGCCCTGGCCGGGCGCAGGATCGGTGCCCCCTTGTCGTCAAAGCCGTCGAGCACCTGAAGGTCCGCGAACTCCGGTATCAGCTCGGCGAGATCACCGTCCAGGGTCAGCTTTCCGGCGTCCACCAGCTGGAGGGCA
>CAIYSH010000392.1 GCA_903928755.1 uncultured Alphaproteobacteria bacterium
GAGGGGGTCCCCCTCCGGGCGTTCCTGCTGGGGAATGGTGTAATGGTAACACAGCGGTTTTTGGTACCGTCATTCTAGGTTCGAGTCCTAGTTCCCCAGCCACATTTCCCGGTCCCTCGTTTACCTTCTGGCAGGAACCGATTCATCCGGCCTTAAAGCAACCGTGCGCAACTGTCCGGCATGGTACGGAACAAAACAGGCCAGAACGCCCCGGACGTCGTCGACTTTGAAGAGTCTGCGGCCCTTCGTGCGTCGGATGAATTGGCCACTGCGCTGGAGGCTCTGGCAGCGGGTGACCGTGCCAAGCTGGCAGCGGGTGCTGCATCGCCCCGGGTGGTCCGCGCCTTCAACCTTCTGGCCGGACAGATGCGCCCCAGCTCAGCTCCGGGCACCTCGCTGTTGGCACCCAACAAGCGCGGCCGTTCCAAAATGCCGACCTATGTCGCCCTGATGGGGGCCGGCGGCTTTTCGACCCTGCGCGGCCATATCGGCTCGAAGATCGCAGACCTGGTGCTGCGCGCCTCGGCAGACCGCATCCGCAATACCATCGGCTCTGCCCGGATCGGCCGGATCGGCCGGACCAATATCGAATTCGCCTTTACCGCCCCGGACGATGCCTCGGCCCTGGCCAAGCTGCAGCAGCTGCTGGACGTGCTCGGCACCCGCCTGGAAGTGGAAGGTCAGAGCTTCGATCTTGAGGTCGCCCTGGGCTATGCCAGCCTGGAGACCTATGGCGACTCGACGGTGGAGTGCGCCGCCCTGGCCCTGGGTCATGCCCAGGTCAGCCATAACAAGGTTGTGGGCTTCCGCGAGGAAGACCGGTCGCAGGCTGCAGCCCGTCTGGTCATGCTGGGAGACCTGCGCCGGGCGATTTCCCGCAATGAACTCTTCCTGGTTTATCAGCCCAAACTGCATACCCGTTCCAATGAAATCCACTCGGTCGAGGCGCTGATCCGCTGGCAGCATCCCGAACGGGGCCTGATTCCACCCGATGAATTCATCGGCCCTGCCGAGGAAACCGGCCTGGTGGCCGATCTGACCCGTTTCGTCCTGGTCCGCGCAATCGAGGAACAGGCCCTGCTGGTCGAGCGCGGACACAATGTCGAGGTCTATATCAACCTGTCTGGCCGCCTGGTGGCCGACAAGGCTTTCATCGACTGGGCCATCGAGACCGTGGCGGCCCGGGCCGAGGGCCAGATCGGGTTCGAAATCACGGAAACCGCGGTGATCGATGACCCGGAGACGGCCCTGGCGCATCTGCATGCCCTGGCCGATGCCGGTATCAAGATTGCGATTGATGACTATGGCTCCGGGGTTTCATCCCTGGCCTATCTCAAGCAGCTTCCGGCTCATGAACTGAAGATCGACCAGATGTTCATTTCGGGCCTGACCTCCAGCCATCGAGACCCGCTTCTGGTGCGCTCGACCATCGACCTGGCCCATGCGCTGGAAATGGTGGTCACGGCCGAAGGGGTTGCCAATGCCGGGGCCCTTGCGCTTCTGCGCATGATGGGGTGTGACCATGTCCAGGGCTATCTGATCTCCAAGCCCCTGGAATTTGCCGACCTGAACACCTTCCTGAGCAAGGAAGTGGAACTGGCATCACCCATCCCGGCCATTCTGCTGGACAAGATCAGGGCCGGCAAATTCCAGTAATTCCGGATCTGATCTATACTTAATCCGGCTTTACCAGATAACTTATCAATTCATACATTGAGCTTACGGTATTCATTCCTCACAGCCGATAAAAACTGTGTATTGGAGATCGAAATGCCCAGCAGAAAAAATCTGACCCGACTGGCCCTGGCGGCCATGGCATCGGTCTCCGCGATCGCCCTGACCCCGGCTGCGGAAGCCGGAACGGTGAAGCCGGTTTGGGGCAGTCTGAACCCGGTTTGGGGCAGTCTGAACCCGGTTTGGGGCAGCTTGAACCCGGTTTGGGGTAGCCTGAACCCGGTTTGGGGTAGCCTGAACCCGGTTTCGGGGGGCAACGCCCCCTTTTGGGGTAGTCTGAATCCTGTTGGGGGCAATCCAAATGCGGTGTGGGGCAGCATTACAGCGATGGACGGCAGCTCCACCGCGCTGAACCCCTA
>CAIYSH010000393.1 GCA_903928755.1 uncultured Alphaproteobacteria bacterium
CCCTACAGTCAGGGTCAGGTTGCCCAGACACCACAATATCAGGCTCAGCAACCTGTTACCCAGCAAAATCAGGGCCATGCCCGACAAAACCCGGCACTTGCGTATCGGGCACCTCCGCCCGCCCAGTATTACGGGCAAAGCCGCGAAAACCTTGCCTACCTGCCTGGTGGCACCTCTAACGGGCAGGTCAAAGGCCAGCAGGTTTATGGCATTACTGAATCAAGACCTTCAGCCATAATGCCAGGCCCGACATCCATTCAATCGAGCAGGCAGACGACGAGCCTGCTGCCAGCTCTCCCCAGAGATACACAGGCTCAGACTTCTCCCACGGTCAAAGCTGAGCGCCCTTCGGGATTCCGGCTGCCATTCGCCAAACGTAAACCTGAAGGGCGACCGACTGCGGCAGCACCAGCAGCCATGGCCGCCGCCCCGCCCGTCGACCGGAGCCAGGTTCGCTATTACTCCCTTCACAGACCCTATGGGCTTGCGCCTGACACCATCCCGATGCCGAGTTCGAATTCAGGCATGGTGCTGATCGGACCTGCGGACGGGCCAACCATAGCGTCTTCGCGAAGGGATGAAGACGCCCAGGACGAGAGACCCTCCTGATTCCCATGCAACAGACCAGCAAGCTTCAGGACCTGATCGACCTTGCCGGAGAAGCCTCCAGCGAGCGTCGGCGTGAATTGCTTCGGGGGGTGACCGATCTCTTCTTCAGCAGCGATGAAGACACCACCCCCGCCGCCTTGCCCTTGTTCGATGATGTGATGAGCCAGCTGGCTGGCGAGATGGAAGCTGCCGTTCGTGCCGAACTGGCGGAAAAGATGTCTTCGTCTTTGAATCCACCACTCCGGTTGATTCGAAAGCTTGCAGCAGATGAGTCCATCGAAGTCGCCGGACCTGTCCTCCAGCACTCTCCGGCGCTCACGGAATCAGATCTGCTTCATGTGGCCAAGGTCGCTGGCCAGGGGCATCTCCAGGCGATTTCCCAACGGCCGGCCGTTTCTGAAACCCTGTCCGACGTCATTGTCGCCCGAGGCGACGATAAGACCCTCGGAAGCCTGGTCTCAAACCCGGGTGCCCAGATGTCACGTCAGGCGCAGGAGGTTGTGGTGGATCGCGCCCTGCTCAATCCTGACCTCCACTCGGCTGTGGTCAATCGCAAGACCCTGCCCCCTGACTTGCTCAACGAAATGTACTTTGTGGTCGAGGCGAAGCTTCGCAATCAGATCATGGAGAGAAATGCTGCCATGGATCCAGCGGCACTCGACGCGGCCCTGGCAAAGGGGCGTGAGAAGCTGGCAACCCAGGACGGAGCCCTGCCACCCGACTATGCGGCTGCTGAAGAGGCCATCAAGGCCATGCTGGAGCGGGGCCCGATCAGCCCTTCTGCCCTCGCGGGGTTCCTGAGAAGCAAGGATACAACGCGCTTTCTTCTGGCCTTGGCAGGGTCTGCCAACATCGATTTCATCACCGCACGCCGCATTGTTGAAAAACGCGAACTCGATGCCCTGTCCATCATCTGCAAAGCTGCGGATTTTGACCGTGCACTCTTCCTGACCTTCGCGATCCTGATCCTGGACGATGAAGACAATGCGATGGGCAGGGCCCGCAGCTATGGCGAACTCTACGAGGCCCTGCCGAGGGAAACGGCAGAACGCACCCTGCGCTTCTGGCGGATGCGCCGCCAGAACAGCGACGTAAAGGCCGCCTAGGCTTTCATTACCCTCGCCGGAAGAGGCGGCATAAATCAATTGCCTTCATCTCAGATACGTGACGGATTTGCCCGGACGCGAGATGGCTCTGATATGCGGTTCAAGGCATCCGAAGCCACAATGCTGAGCGACCGAAGTCCTTGCTCGGAGAAAACGTCGAGCGCGGCGGAAAGAGCCGTCGCCGCAGCGGCACGCTCGCCCCTGTCCACACCGGTAATGTCCATGCGGGCTTCATAAAGGCGAGCAAGGTTAACCTGCAACAGCGCCCAGGCAGTGGGATTGCGCCCTGCCGCGACACCTGCAAGTTCCATCCTGAAGGCCGTCTCGGCAGCATCCAGAACCGTCAGGTCGCCAGACAACTCGGCAGATCGCGCCAGACAGACAGCGCGATTTGATGTGACAAAGGCTGCAAGGGTCAGGGCAGGAAGGGTCTTGAGCACCAGATTGGCGCGGTCATAGCAGGTAACGGCCTGCTCGAAGGCCTGCTCACTGTCTGTGGCTTCGCCCAGTGCCTGAAGCGCCTGTGCCAGCGATGTCTGGACCCGGGCCCAGTCCAGGGGGCTCTGGTCCCGGGAAAATTCCTTGAGCAGCCCCGTCAGCAGGTTTACCCCTTCAAGCAGGCTTTCGACCTGACCGGTCATTTCACCCAGAAGTACAAGGGCCTGACCCTTGAGGGATGAGACCCGAGCAAAGGTGATCGGTTCATATTCTGACTGCAGCAGGTCCAGAGCTGTCTCGGATTCGGACAGGGCATCCTGCAGGAGGGTATGATCGGCAAGCCGGGCGCCCCAGCCCAGCAGGAGCTCAATTCTCACCATCCGCGCTTCAACGGCCAGAACCCTGGCTGCACGGATGCGCCTGGCCAGGGTGTTGAGCTCTGCAATCGGCTGCACAAATCGGGCAGCGGCGATGC
>CAIYSH010000394.1 GCA_903928755.1 uncultured Alphaproteobacteria bacterium
CTGGCGGAGGCCGACACCAAGCCGTTCTGCTCGAACCGGTGCCGCGACGTGGACCTGCAAAGGTGGCTGAGGGGCGCCTACGCCATCCCGGCCGCCGAAGCCGATGAAGACCCCGATCAGGAAGACTGACGGGCTCGCTGGACTTCCTAGGGAGCCTCTTTTATAGACGCGGCTCCCGCGAAAGCGGCCTTAGGCCTGGGTAGCTCAGTTGGTAGAGCAGCGGATTGAAAATCCGCGTGTCGGTGGTTCGAATCCGCCCCCAGGCACCATTCCCCGCCAAACTCCCGGCTTGTCCTGAACGCGATCCTAGCGCCAAATTGCGCAGACGGGACCGCAGTTCCCGCGGGGAGCCCAGACCATGACCGACATCAAGCGCCTGCTGATCGCCAATCGCGGCGAGATCGCCATCCGCATCATGCGGACGGCACAGGAGATGGGTATTTTCACGGTTGCGGTCTTTTCGCAGGACGACGGGACAGCCCTGCACCGGAAACTTGCTGATGAGGCCGTGGCGCTGAATGGTGTCGGGCCAAGGGCCTATCTCGACATCGAGGCCATGGTCGAGGCGGCCCGGGCGGCCGGCTGCGATGCCGTGCATCCCGGCTATGGGTTCCTGGCCGAGAATGCGGCCTTTGCGCGAGCCTGTGCCAGGGCGGGCCTGATATTTGTCGGCCCTGATCCAGAAACCCTGGACCTGTTCGGTGACAAGGCCCGCGCCCGCGCCCTGGCCTCGGGTCTTGGGGTGCCGCTTGCTCCGGCGACCGCCGGGGGGGCAAGCCTTGCCGACATCCGTGCCTTTCAGGCCAGCCTTGGGGCCGACATCATGATCAAGGCCGTGGCAGGCGGAGGCGGCCGCGGCATGCGGGCCGTTGCTGTCGGTGAGGATCCGGCGGAGGCCTTCGAGATCTGCGCCCGGGAGTCGGAAGCCGCCTTTGGAGACGGTCGTCTGTTCGCCGAGCGTTTCGTCAGGACAGCCCGACATATAGAAGTGCAGATCCTGGGGGATGGCACGGACGCGGTGGCCATTCATGATCGTGAATGCTCACTCCAGAGACGAAACCAGAAGATCATTGAGGTTGCGCCCGCGCCGAACCTGTCCGATGCCATCCGGCAAGGTCTGGCCAAGGCCGCGACGGACCTGGCGCGCGCTGCGAAGGTGCGTGGTCTGACCACCATGGAATTCCTGCTGGATGCAAGTGACGGGGAGACCCTGATCTTCATCGAGGCCAATCCGCGTCTGCAGGTGGAGCATACGGTGACGGAGGCCATTACCGGGCTTGATCTTGTCCGGTTACAGTTCGCCATCGCATCGGGTGCCAGCCTCGACGACCTGGGTCTCTCCAAGGGGCCGCCTGCCGTCCAGGGATTTGCGGTCGAGCTGCGGGTCAATCTGGAGACCCTGGGGACTGACGGGGCCCTGGCCAGTACGGCGGGGGCCGTCATAGGTCGTTATGAACCCCCCAGCGGTCCGGGGGTCCGGGTGGATGGCTATGGCTATGGCGGATACCGGACCAATCCCTCGTTTGACTCGCTGATTGCCAAGCTGATCGTGCACAGCCCGTCACCGTCTTTTCCGGTCGCGGTGGCAAAGGCGCGAAGGGCCGCTGCAGAGTTCCGGCTGACCGGACCGGGGACGAATCTGGGCCTGCTCCAAGCCCTGCTGGAGCGGGCCGAAGTCGGGTCGGCAACGGCCACGACGACTTTCATCGAAGCGAACCTGCCGACCCTGACGGTTCGGGCCGCAGAGTTGAGCGGTGCATGGTTGGAGGCGGTTGAGACTGATACGGGTACCAGCCCTTCTGCCGTGAGCGGCCCGGCGGGGACGGTGCCCAGCCTGTCTCCCATGCGGGCAACCGTAGTCGGATTTGAAGTCGCCGACGGGGATGTCGTCAGACCGGGCCAGACGGTGGCGATCCTCGAGGCCATGAAGATGCAGCATGTCGTCCCTGCCGTACAGGCCGGGATCGTCCGCATGATTGCGGCAAAATCCGGGGATGTGGTTGATGAGGGCCAGCCCCTGGTTTTCATTGAACCGGGAGCGCAGGTGCAAGCCGCAGAAGCCGAGGTCCAGGTGGATCTTGATTCCATCCGCCCGGATCTGGCATCGGTCATTGCCCGTCACGCCCTGACCCTGGACGAAAACCGCCCCGATGCCGTGGCAAGGCGTCGCAAGACCGGACAGCGCACGGCGAGGGAGAACCTCGGTGACCTGTTTGATCCGGGCAGTTTCAATGAATACGGTGCCCTGGCCATCGCGGCCCAGAAGCGGCGGCGGTCATTGGAAGACCTGCGGTCAAATACCCCTGCGGACGGAATCATTACCGGGGTCGGCGAGGTCAATGGGACCCTGTTCCCGCCCGAAATTTCGCGTTGCGTCGGTCTGGCCTATGACTTCACCGTCCTGGCCGGGACCCAGGGACATTTCAGCCACAAGAAGACCGATCGCATCCTCGAGTTTGCGGAACACTGGAAAGCGCCCATTGTCTGGTTCACGGAAGGGGGAGGAGGACGGCCCGGTGATGTGGATGTGACAACTGGCGCGTCTTCCCTGGATACGACCAGCTTCACGACCTTTGCGCGACTCTCGGGAAATGCGCCCCGGATTGCGGTCAATTCCGGCCGTTGCTTTGCCGGAAACGCGGTGTTTTTCGGTTGTGCCGACATCACCATTGCGACCCGTTACTCGAACATCGGCCTTGGGGGTCCCGCCATGGTCGAGGGCGGGGGACTGGGGGTCTTTACGGCCGATGAGATCGGGCCCTCAGATGTGCAGTGGAAGAACGGGGTGCTCGACCTGCTTGTCGAGGACGAAGCCGAAGCCGTCGCTGCAACGAAGCAGATCCTGTCCTGCTTTCAGGGCGCGCTCACGACGTGGACCTGTGCCGACCAGCGGACCCTCAGGCATCTGATCCCGGAAAACCGGGTCAGGGTTTACGATGTGAAGGCGGTCATCGAGACCCTGGCGGACCATGGCACCTGGATCGAGCTGCGCGGCGGTTATGGCCAGGGCATGATCACGGGGTTCCTGCGTATTGAAGGTCGCCCCATGGGCGTCATCGCCAATGACCCCAGGTTTCTGGGAGGGGCCATTGATGGAGATGGTGGCGAGAAGGCAGGTCGCTTCATGCAGATGTGCGACGCCTTCGGGATCCCGATTCTCTCACTCTGTGACACGCCTGGATTCATGGTCGGACCAGACAGTGAAAAGGCAGCAGGTGTGCGTCGCGGATCCCGGATGTTTGTTGTCAGCGCAGCCCTCAGGGTGCCATTCTTCACCGTCGTTCTGAGGAAGGGCTATGGCCTGGGTGCCCAGGCCATGTCTGCCGGAGACTTTTCTGCTCCGGCCATGATCATTGCCTGGCCGACAGCTGAATTCGGGCCCATGGGCCTGGAAGGGGCCGTACGGCTTGGCTTCCGCAAGGAGCTTGAAGCCGAACCTGACCTCGAAAAGAGACAGGCCATGTTCGATTCGCGACTGGCGCGCATGTATGAGGTCGGCAAGGCAGTCTCGGTCGCCGAAGTCCTTGAAATAGATGCCGTCATTGATCCAAAGGACACACGGGCCTGGCTCACCAGGGGCTTGAAGGCCTGTCCAGTCGATCGCAGTGCACCAAGGCGGTCCTTTGTCGATGTGTGGTGATTGCCGCCACGCCAGGGTCGCATGCAGGACTGCCCTAAATTTGGGCGATGTTCCTGATCTGCACTGGGATGGTCATATCCGACGGCAATCTGTGAGAACGATTTTGGCGGTCTGAATTGCTGCGGTGCGGCGATTTCGGGCGTTGAATCAATGAAATACCCATTCCTCATAGGGGAATTTGCGTTGTGCGGCGCAGCAACCGGTCCGGATCTGTCGCAAAACCTTGCTCTGGCTGTGCCGCATGCCCCCTTGACCACTTCAAAAGGGATTGCCAAAGGAACTGTGCCGCCCGACTAACAAAGCGGTAAGACTTTCGCATCCCTGCGGGGGAGCGGGGTCTGGCTCTGGATTGAACGCGCTGAGGCCCTCGGGTCGAAGCCACTTCAAAAAAGAGACGGCGATTACCGCTTCGGTGCGACGGACAGGAAACTGAACGTGGCAGCAGGCAAAATTCACTAGGGAAGAGACGCTCTGGCGCGACGACCCTCGGCCCAAACGTGCTAGACCAAGCAGGAACTGGCGACAGATGCTCGATATCAAACGAACGACTCCTTTCATCGCGCTCCTTGGCGCCATTGCGCTCCTGAGCAGCGCCCCGGCTTTTGCCGCGGACCCCGCTCCCGCCGCTCCGGCTGCTGCTGACGCTGCCGCACCGGCTGCTGATGCTGCTGCTCCAGCTGCAGACGCCGCTGCTCCAGCTGCTGAAGCCGCTCCTACGGAAGAGCTGCCGCCCCAAATGAAGAACGCAGGTAAGGCCGGCGTCTTCCAGATGATCCTCGACGCCGACCCCGTCGTGCAGACGGTCATGGCCGGTCTTCTGCTTTGCTCGATTCTTTCCTGGGCAATCCTCGTGACCAAGTCGCTTGAGTTCAACACCCTGAACAAGACCGCGACCGCTTTCCTCGAAGCCTTCCGCGGCACCAAGACGATCAATGAAATCGGCCGCACCGCCATTTCGGAAGAGTTCGAAGGCAATCCGCTGGCCGACATGGCCGCCGCGGCTGCCCAGGAAATCGAACTTTCCCGCCAAGCCGGCCTTTCGGTTGGTGGTGAGCATCGCGACTCGACGCTTCACCGCGCCGAAGCTGCCGTGTCTGCGGTCCAGTCTTCGCTGGGCACCCGCCTGTCGAGCGGCATGCAGTTCCTCGCCTCAGTCGGTTCATCCGGTCCGTTCATCGGTCTGTTCGGTACCGTTTACGGGATCATGAACTCTTTCATCGGCATCGCGAACACCAACACGACCAACCTGGCCGTCGTCGCCCCCGGCATCGCCGAAGCGCTGCTCGCCACTGGTATCGGTCTCTTCACCGCCATTCCGTCGGTTATCTTCTATAACTACTTCCAGACCCGGATTTCCGGACTGGGTGCCCGCTCGGAAGGCTTCGTTTCGGAACTGATGAACGCCGTTTCCCGCCAGCTCGACAAAGGGGCCTAAACCAGATGGGTGCCAAACTCTCAGGCTCTGGGGGTGGCAAGTACGCGGTTGAAGCGAACAGCGAGATCAATGTAACGCCCTTCGTGGACGTCATGCTGGTCCTTCTGATCATCTTCATGGTGGCGGCTCCGATGGCAGCCGTCACCGTCAAGGTCGAACTCGCGCCAGCTGTTGCGAAGCCGTCTAAGACGAACCCTCCCAAGCCGGTCTATATTTCGATCCAGCCTTCGGGACGGATTTTCATCGGGGACTCTCCGACGGAGATCGCTACGCTGGGTGATGATATGCGCACCCTGCTGGGCAATCGGCGGAACCCGACGGGCGAGCGGATCTTCATCCGGGCTGACAAGGATGTGGTCTATGGCGACTTCATGGGCGTCATGAACATGCTGCAGGACAATGGTTTCTACAGCGTGGCCCTGGTCGGTAAAGACGACAACAAACCGGGGGCAAA